>NZ_JBVJYM010000021.1:0-139269 GCF_055600495.1 Streptomyces sp. NPDC038213 | reverse complement strand
CGCTCAAACGAGCCGAGCATCGCAACGGGACACCACCCGCACCTGACACCGTCACCATCACTCGGCAGGACAGAACTTAAGTCACCAACATTGGGCCTAGCCCCGTACCGGAGCCGCCTGCGGCGGCTGCGTCCGGCCCGGGGAGCGCAGGGCGCCTGCGGCCCGGCGTACCGCCGCCAGCAGGCCGAGCGGCGCGAGCGGGGCGCAGATCCGGGACTCCGCGGCCCGCAGCAGCGCCCGCTCGTCACGGTCGGTCAGGGGCCGGTCCGCGTACGCTGCGGGGGTCTGTCGGGTCCACATGGGGATCTCCCTTGCCAATCGGGGGCCAATAAGGGGAGTCTGGCCCTGGATTGGCCTGGCCGTCAGAGCCAATCGGGGGAGGTTGGCATGGCAGGCGCGCGCGTGGTCCACACCGCGGACAGGACGGTCGGCAGCAGGCAGCTGGCCGCACTGCTGCCGCCCGGGGTCCGCGCGCGCCCCGGCTACCGCGGGCTCGCCGAGGCCGTCCGCACCCTGGTCCTCGACGGCCGGCTGCCCCTGCACGTCCGGCTCCCCGCGGAGCGCGAGCTCGCCGAGGCCCTCGGTGCCAGCAGGGCCACCGTCACCGCCGCGTACGACCTGCTGCGCGGGAGCGGCTACGTCCGCAGCCGGCGCGGCTCGGGGACCTTCACCGAGCTCCCGGAGGGCCACCGGCCCGTCGGCGTGCACGCCCCGGCGGCCGCGGACGGCGGCATAGACCTGGCCATCGCCGCCATGGGCGCCCCCGAAGGCGTCCTGGAAGAGGCCCTGGAGCGGGCCCTGCCCCGGCTCGCCGCCGTCGCCCGCACCCCCGGCTACCACCCCTGCGGGCTGCCCGAGCTGCGGGCCGCCCTCGCCGACCGCTTCACCCGCCGCGGCCTGCCCACCCGGCCCGAGCAGATCCTCGTCACCGCGGGCGCCCAGCAGGCCCTCGTCCTCGTCCTCGGACTGCTCTGCCGCACCGGCGACCGGGTCCTCACCGAGAACCCGACCTACGCCAACGCCCTCGACGCCGTCCGCCGGGCCGGGCTGCGCCCGGCGGCCGTCGCCGTCTCCGAGCACGGCTGGGACATGGACCTCGCCGAGTCCGCCCTGCGCCAGACCGCCCCGCGCGCCGCGTACGTGGTCCCCGACTTCCACAACCCCACCGGCGCCCTCATGCCGCCCGGGGACCGGCTGCGCCTGCTCGCCGCCGCCCGCAGCACCGGCACCCGGCTGATCGTCGACGAGACCATCGCGGACATCGCCCTCGACGTCCCGCCGCCCGCCCCGCTGGCCTCCCTCGCCCCCCGCGGCGGGGCCGACCACGTGATCACCATCGGCTCCCTCAGCAAGACCCACTGGGGCGGGCTGCGGGTGGGCTGGATCCGGGCCGGCGCCGACCTGGTCACCGAGCTCACCGCGGTCCGCGTGGCCGCCGACATGACCGGATCGGTCCTCGACCAGCTCACGGCCCTGACCCTGCTGGACCGCCTCGAAGAGGACCTGCCGGCCCGCCTCGACCGGCTCCGGGAGGGGCGGGCCGCCCTGGCCGCCGCCCTGGAGCGGCACACCCCGGAGTGGCGCTGGCAGCTGCCGCCCGGCGGCCTGTCCCTCTGGGTGGACCTGGGCGAGCCGGTCAGCTCGGCGCTCGCGGAACGGGCCGCGCAGGCCGGGGTGCACATCGGCCGCGGCGCCCGCTTCGGCGTGGACCCCGGCACCTTCGAGCACCGGATGCGCCTGCCGTACACCCTCCCCGCCCCCCTCCTGGAGGAGGGCGTGCGCCGCCTCGCCGCGGCCTTCCACGAGGGGGTCCCCCTCGCCCCGGCGGTCGAACGGCCGCACTGGGTGGCGTAGGCCGTCCCCTCCGGACCGCGGCGGGGCCCGGCCCGGGGGCGGCCGGCCGCAGCGGGCGGATCAGGCAGCGGGCCGGATCAGAGCGTGCGGATCAGGCGCCGGGAGCGGGCCCGCGCCACCGCGGCGGTACGGGAGTCCACCCCGAGCTTGGCGTAGATGTGCACCAGGTGGGACTTGACCGTGGCCTGGCTCAGGAAGAGCTCCTTGCTGATCTGCTGGTTCGACAGCCCGTCCGCGACCAGCTGCAGCACCTCCAGCTCCCGCTTCGTCAGCGCCTGCGCCGGGGTCCGCATCCGGTCCATCAGCCGCAGCGCCACGGCCGGCGCCAGCGCGGACTGGCCCGCGGCGGCCGTGCGCACCGCCGCCGCCAGCTCCTCCGGCGGGGCGTCCTTGAGCAGGTAGCCCGAGGCCCCGGCCTCCACCGCCGCGAGGATGTCGGCGTCCGTGTCGTACGTGGTCAGCACCAGCACCCGGGGGGCGCCCGGCCGGGCCGTGATGGCGGCCGCGGCCTGCGAACCGTGCATCCCCGCGCCGAACTGCAGGTCCATCAGCACCACGTCCGCGGCCACCTCCCCGGACGCGGCCAGCTCCACCGCCCGCTCGGCGGTGGCGGCCTCCGCGACCACCTCGAAGTCCGGCTCGGTGTCGAGCACGGCGCGCAGTCCCGCCCGGACGACCGGGTGGTCGTCGGCCAGCAGCAGCCGGATGGTCACGCGTCCTCCACGGGCAGCGGCAGGGTCACGGCCAGGGCGGTCCCCTGGCCCGGTGCGGACTCCACGGTGAAGGTGCCGCCCAGCGACTCCGCGCGCGAGCGCATCGCGGGCAGCCCGAAACCGCCCCCGCCGGACGGGGCCGACAGCGGGTCGAAGCCCGCGCCGTCGTCGACGACGTCCAGGGTCACCGAGGAGTCCATGAAGGTCAGGGTGATCTCGGCGCGCCGGGCCCCGGCGTGCCGCACCACGTTCGCGAGCGCCGACTGCGCGATCCGCAGCAGCGCCACCTCGTACGGGGTCGGCAGCTCGGCGGGCCCGCCGCTGAGCGAGAACCGCACCCGCGGCCCCGGCGCCGCCGTGCACAGCCGCTCCAGGGCGGCCGCCAGCGAGCCGTGCTCCAGGTCCGGCGGGGTCAGGGCCCGGACGAACCGGCGGGCCTCGGCCAGGTTGTCCTGGGCCGCCTGCCGGGCCCGGCCGATGTGCTCCGCGGCGGGGGAGCCGGCCGGCAGGGACCGCTCGGCGGCCCGCAGCAGCAGCTGGATCGAGGACAGCCCCTGCGCCAGGGTGTCGTGGATCTCCCGGGCCAGCCGCTCCCGCTCCGCCAGCACCCCCGCGCCGTGCTCGGCCGCGGCCAGCTCCGCCCGGGTGGCGATCAGCTCCTCGATCAGTTCGCGGCGCCGCTCGCTCTCCCGGTACAGGGCCTGGTAGCCGAGGACGGTGGCCACCGCCACCGCCCCGCCGAGCACCGGCCCGAGCAGGGCCCCCGGATCGGCGGAGGTGCTGTGCGCGAGGAAGCCGCCGGCCGCCGCGCACGCGGTGGCCGCGACCGCCGCGACGCCCCAGCGCAGCGGCAGCAGGTGCAGCTGGAGGAAGTACAGCGGGAAGGCGGCCCACACCCCGTCCGGCGTCAGGACCAGCAGCACCGCCCAGACCGCGCCCAGCGCCGCCAGCCACAGCGCGGCGGCCCGCGGCGAGCGGTGCACGGCGGGGCTGCGCACCCCGGCGGCGTACACGGCGGCCGCCGCGGCGGCGGTCGCCGCCACCGCCCCCGCCCGCGGCCCGTCCCCGGCCAGCGCGCGGACGGCGGCCAGCGCGAGCAGGCCCAGCAGCAGCGCGTGCAGGCACAGCCGGAGCACCCGCGAGACGGGGGTGAGCAGGCGGCCGGCGGGCGGGGGAGCGGCAGGGGCGGGGGGAGCGGCGGCGGTGGGATCCATGGCCCGACCAGCGTATGCGGGCTCCCCGGCCCGACGGTCAACCGAAAGTTCGATGTCGGCGTGCACCCTTCGATCCCGGGATCCGTTCCCCGGCGCGATGCGCCCGGCCCGGGCCCGGAGCCAGGGTGGGGACATGTTCGTCGCATGGAGAGATCTGCGGTTCGCCAGGGGCCGCTTCGCCCTGATGGGCACCGTCGTGGTGCTGGTCACGCTGCTCGTGGGCCTGCTGTCGGGGCTGACCGCCGGACTGGCGCGGGAGAACACCTCCGCCGTCACCGGCCTGCCCGCCGACCACCTGGCCTTCGCCGCCCCCGCCGGGGGCCGGGAGGTGTCCTTCACCGAGTCCCGGGTGCCGGAGGCAGCCTGGCGGGCCTGGTCCCGGCAGCCGGGGGTGGAGTCGGCCGAGCCCCTCGGCATCCGCACCCTGAACGCCTCCGCCGGGGACCGCACCGCCGCCGTGTCGGCCTTCGGCACGGACCCCGGGTCCGGCCTGGCCCCGCAGGTCCCGGGCGCCGCGCTCGGCGCGGGCCGGGTGGTCCTGTCCGCACCGGCCGCCGCGGAGCTCGGCGCCGGGGCCGGGGACGCGGTGCGCATCGGCACCCTCCCGGCGACCGTCGCCGCCGTCGCGGGCGGGGCCTCGTACAGCCACACCCCCGTGGTGTGGACCTCGCTCGCCGACTGGCAGCGGCTCTCGGGCCCCGGCGACCCCGCGGGCCCGCAGGCCACCGTCGTCGCCCTGCGGACCTCCGGCTCCGCCGACCTGGCCGCGGGGGACCGGGCCGCCGGTACGAGGACGCTGACCCGGGACGGGTCCCTGGAGGCGATCGGCTCCTACGCCGCCGAGAACGGATCCCTCCAGCTGATGCGCGGGTTCCTCTTCGCCATCTCGGCCCTGGTCGTCGGGGCCTTCTTCACGGTGTGGACCATCCAGCGCAGCGGGGACGTCGCCGTCCTCAAGGCCCTCGGCGCCTCCACGCCCTACCTGCTGCGCGACGCGCTCGGCCAGGCCGTGGTGGTGCTGGCGGCCGGCACCGGGCTCGGGACGGCGCTCGCCGCCGGGCTCGGCGCGCTGATCGGCGGCGGGGACGTGCCCTTCGTCCTGGACGCGGCCACCGTGCTCGTCCCCGCCCTCGTCATGGTGCTCCTCGGGGCGCTCGGGGCCGCCCTGGCCGTCCGGAAGATCACCGCCGTCGACCCCCTCACCGCCCTCGGGAGCGCCCGATGACCCTGTCCCTGCACGACGTCACGCTCACCTACCCCGACGGCGAGGGCCGGCTGACCGCCCTCGACTCCGTCGACCTGGAGGTGCCCGCGGGCACCCTCACCGCGGTGGTCGGCCCCTCGGGCTCGGGCAAGTCCAGTCTGCTCGCCGTGGCGGCCACGCTCGTCTCCCCGGACTCCGGCCGGGTGCTGGTGGCGGGCCGGGACACCGGCCGGCTGTCGGCCGCGGGGAGGGCGGCGCTGCGCCGCGAGCACATCGGCACCGTCTTCCAGCAGCCGAACCTGCTGCCCTCCCTGACCTGCGCAGAACAGCTCCAGGTCATGGGGCACCTGGCGGGCCGGCCCCCGGCGCGGCTGCGCCGCCGGGCGGCGGAGCTGCTGGAGGCGGTGGGCCTGGCCGGGCTCGCGGACCGGCGTCCGCACCAGCTCTCGGGCGGCCAGCGCCAGCGGGTGAACATCGCGCGGGCCCTGGTGAACGAGCCGGCGGTCCTGCTGGTGGACGAGCCGACCAGCGCCCTCGACCACGAGCGGGGCGCCGCCGTGCTCGACCTGCTGGCCCGGCTGACCCGGGAGCGGTCCACGGCCACCGTGCTGGTCACCCACGACCGCTCCCACCTGGACCGGGCCGACCGCACGGTCACCATGACCGACGGCCGCCTGGCCTGCCCCGCGGCCGCCTAGGACGGCCCGGGCGTCACGCCGGGTTCTGGTTCGCCAGGGCCACGGAGAGCTCCGCGGCGATCCCCTGGAGGACCGGCACGATGGTCTCGGTCGCGGCCTCGGTGACCCGCCCGGCCGGGCCGGAGATGGAGATGGCGGCCGGGGTCGGGGAGTTCGGCACGGAGACGGCGAGGCAGCGGACTCCTATCTCCTGCTCGTTGTCGTCCACCGCGTAGCCCGCCTTGCGGACCTGGTCGAGGGCGTCGAGGAAGCCCTCGGGCGTGGTGATCGTCTTCTCCGTGGCGGCGGGCATCCCGGTACGGGCGAGCAGCGCGCGCACCTCCTCCGCGGGGGTGTAGGCCAGCAGCGCCTTGCCCACGCCGGTGGAGTGCGGCAGCACCCGGCGGCCGACCTCGGTGAACATGCGCATGGAGTGCTTGGACGGCACCTGGGCCACGTAGACGATCTCGTCCCCGTCGAGCAGGGCCATGTTCGCCGTCTCGCCGGTCTCCTCGACCAGCCGCGCCAGGTAGGGGCGGGCCCAGGTGCCCAGCAGGCGGGAGGCGGACTCGCCGAGGCGGATCAGGCGGGGGCCGAGCGAGTAGCGCCGGTTGGCCTGCTGGCGCACGTACCCGCACGCGACGAGCGTGCGCATGAGACGGTGGATGGTGGGCAGCGGGAGCCCGCTCGCGGCGGAGAGCTCGCTCAGGCCGACCTCGCCCCCGGCGTCCGCCATCCGTTCGAGCAGATCGAAGGCGCGCTCGAGGGACTGGACGCCACCGCTGGCGGCGGGGGATTTGGCGGAAGCGTCGGTGGTGCTGGCGCTGGACGTCGGCACGGCGCGGTCCTTTCGGTGCTGGCAGGCAAGGCAGCAGCCTACCCGGCGGTGCTGGCCCGCCCTAGCCTCAGGGTGAGGCCGTACCCGCCGGTCAGAGCCGGTTTGTCCGGGTGGGCGAGGGGCCCGGCGGTCCGGTCGGCGGGTCCCTGGTGGTGGTACCTACGTTCTGAATGGCGAAATACTAATTCCATTCTGTGGAAACGTCCAAGTGCGACCCGCCCCGCTCGGGTGACCGTCCGGTGGCTCTTGACTGGCTCCGGATCGGGGGGAAGACTCCGTCAACAGAACGTTGAATTTCGCTCTGTGGAAGTAGATGGGGAGGTTCCGGGTGTCCGACACGGCAGTGGAACTGGTACTGCGCTCGACGCGCGTCATCACCCCCGGGGGGACGCGCGCGGCCTCGGTCGCCGTCGCCGGCGGGAAGATCGCGGCGGTGCTGCCGTACGAGGCCGAGGTACCCGCCGGGGCCCGGCTGGAGGACTTCGGCGACGACGTCCTGCTCCCCGGCCTCGTCGACACCCACGTGCACGTCAACGACCCGGGCCGCACCGAGTGGGAGGGCTTCTGGACGGCCACCCGCGCCGCCGCGGCGGGCGGTATCACCACCCTCCTCGACATGCCCCTCAACTCCCTGCCGCCGACCACCACGGTCGACAACCTGACGGTCAAGCAGGACGTGGCCCGCGCCAAGGCGCACGTGGACGTCGGCTTCTGGGGCGGCGCCCTGCCCGACAACGTCAAGGACCTGCGCCCGCTGCACGACGCCGGCGTCTTCGGCTTCAAGTGCTTCCTGTCGCCCTCCGGCGTGGACGAGTTCCCGCACCTGGACCAGGAGCAGCTCGCCGCCTCGCTGGCCGAGATCACCGGCTTCGGCGGCCTGATGATCGTCCACGCCGAGGACCCCCACCACCTGGACGCCGCGCCCGTCGTCCCCGGCCCCAAGTACGCCGACTTCCTCGCCTCGCGCCCCCGCGACGCCGAGAACACCGCGATCGGCAACCTGATCGCGCAGGCCAAGCGGCTGGGCGCCCGCGTGCACGTCCTGCACCTGTCCTCCAGCGACGCGCTGCCGCTCATCGCCGCCGCCCGGGCCGAGGGCGTCCGCATCACCGTCGAGTCCTGCCCGCACTACCTCACCCTCACCGCCGAGGAAGTGCCGGACGGCGCCAGCGAGTTCAAGTGCTGCCCGCCCATCCGCGAGGCCTCGAACCAGGACCTGCTGTGGGAGGCGCTGGCCGACGGGACGATCGACTGCATCGTCTCCGACCACTCGCCCTCCACCACCGACCTCAAGACGGCCGACTTCGCCACCGCCTGGGGCGGCATCTCCTCCCTCCAGCTGGGCCTGCCCGCCATCTGGACCGAGGCGCGCAAGCGGGGCCGCAGCCTGGAGGACGTGGTCCGCTGGATGTCCGAGGCCCCCGCCCGGCTCGCGGGCCTCGCCCAGAAGGGCGCCATCGAGGCCGGCCGCGACGCCGACTTCGCCGTCCTCGCCCCCGAAGAGACCTTCACCGTGGACCCGGCCGAGCTCCACCACCGCAACCAGGTCACGGCGTACGCGGGCAAGACCCTGCACGGCGTCGTGAAGTCCACCTGGCTGCGCGGTGTGCAGATCGCCGACCACGGCACCCCGTCCGAGCCCACGGGCCTCCTCCTTGAAAGGCAGAACTGACAGTGGCGATCCCTTCCTTCACCGGCAACGCGAACCCGTACGGAGGCGGCGACCCGTACGCGGACTACCGCACCGCGGAGTTCCCGTTCACCCAGTACGCGAACCTCGCCGCCCGTGAGCTGGGCGCCGGAGTCATCGAGGCCAACGACGAGTTCTTCGCCCAGCGCGAGAACCTGCTCATCTCCGAGGCCGCGCACTTCGACCCCGAGGACTTCGGCCACAAGGGCAAGGTCATGGACGGCTGGGAGACCCGCCGCCGCCGCGGTGTCTCCGCCGAGCAGCCCTGGCCCACCGCCGAGGACCACGACTGGGCGCTCGTCCGCCTCGGCGCCCCCGGCGTGATCCGCGGCATCGTCGTCGACACCGCCCACTTCCGCGGCAACATGCCGCAGGCCGTGTCCGTCGAGGGCACCAACTGGGAGGGCGCCCTCGCGCCCACCCCCGAGGAGCTCCTCGGCGCCGACGTGAAGTGGACGGTCCTCGTCCCGCGCACCCCGGTCGGCGGCCACGCGGCCAACGGCTTCGAGGTGAGCGCCGAGCAGCGCTTCACGCACCTGCGCGTCAACCAGCACCCCGACGGCGGCATCGCCCGCCTGCGCGTCTACGGCGAGGTCCTCCCGGACCCGCAGTGGCTCGCCGCCCTCGGCTCCTTCGACGTGGTGGCCCTGGAGAACGGCGGATCCGTCCAGGACGCGTCCAACCGCTTCTACTCGCCGCCGACCAACACCATCAACCCGGGCCGCTCCCGCAAGATGGACGACGGCTGGGAGACCGCCCGCCGCCGCGACAACGGCAACGACTGGATCCGCTACCAGCTCGTCGCCGAGTCCGAGATCCGCGCCGTCGAGATCGACACCGCGTACCTCAAGGGCAACTCCGCGGGCTGGGCCTCGCTCTCGGTGAAGACCGGCGAGGAGGGCGAGTGGCGGGAGTTCCTGCCGCGCACCCGCCTGCAGCCCGACACCAACCACCGCTTCGTGCTGGACGCCCCGGCGGTCGGCACCCACGTCCGGATCGACATCTTCCCGGACGGCGGCTTCTCCCGCCTGCGGCTGTACGGCTCGCTGACGGAGACCGGCGCGGCGGCCCTGACCGCCCGCCACCAGGAGCTGAACGGCTGAGCCCGTTCGGCGTGACGAGACTCGGGCGGAGCGACACCCGCCCGTGACCCAGGGGACGTGCCGGAAGACAGCGCCGGCGCGCCCCGCGGGACCCGTGGGACGTACCGGAAGACAGCGCCGGTACGTCCCACTGTGCTTGCGGGGTGCGGGGTGCGGGGTGCGGGGTGCGGGGTGCGGGGCCCGCCCCGGCGCCGTGGTGCGCCCCGCCCTACGCCGCGTGCCCGCCGTCCACCGCGAACTCGGCGCCGGTCACGAACGCCCCGTCCCCGCCCGCGAGGAAGGCCACCATGGCCGCCACCTCCGCGGCCGTCCCGAACCGGCCCAGTGCGGTCAGCGCCACCTGCCCGGCCGCGAGCGGGCCGTCCGCCGGGTTCATGTCGGTGTCCACGGGCCCCGGGTGGACCACGTTCGCCGTGATGCCGCGCCCGCCCAGCTCGCGGGCCAGCGCCCTGGTCAGCCCCGACAGGGCCGCCTTGCTCATCGCGTACAGCGTGCCGCCCGGCCCGGACACCCGGCCGGCCGTGCAGCTGCCGATGGTGATGATCCGCCCGCCCTCCCCGAGCCGGGCGGCGGCCGCCCGGGAGGCGAGGAACACCGCGCGCACGTTGACCGCGAGGACCCGGTCCACCTGCTCGTCGGTGAGCTCCTCCAGCGGCCCGAGCACCCCGATCCCGGCGTTGTTGACCAGGACGTCGAGCCGCCCGAAGGCCTCCGCGGCCCGGTCCACGGCCGCCGGCGCGGCAGCGGGGTCGGCCGCGTCGGCCCGCAGGGCCAGGCCCCGGCGCCCGAGGGCCTCCACGGCCCGCACCACCTCCCGGGCGCCCTCCCCGCCGTCGCGGTAGGTCACCGCCACGTCCGCCCCCTCGCCCGCCAGCCGCAGGGCCGTCGCCGCGCCGATGCCGCGGCTGCCGCCGGTGACCAGGACCGCCTTGCCGTACATGAACTCCTCCTCCGGAAGCACCATTTGGTTGCGGGTTCAATGAAACGCGCGCCCTCCTGCCGACGCTGGCGGGAATCCGACGGGAGTTCCGCCCGGCCGGGCCCCCGCCGGACCCCCGGCCGGGCCCCCGCCGGACCCCCGGCCGGGCCCCCGCCGGACCCCCGGCCGGGCCCCCGCCGCGACCGGCCCGCGCGCCCCTGCGCCCGCCCCTGCCCGCACCGTGAAACCGCCTCGACCGGCCCGGGGGGGCTCGGGTAGCGTGACCGCTCCCGTGCGAGCCGCCGAAGCCTCCACCCGCCACCTGCTGTGGGAGACCCGCTTGACCCCGCTCGCCGCCCCCGCCGCCCCCGCCCCCGTCCGCACGCCCCGCCGCGCCTGGGCCGCCGACCTGCCCGTGCTGCTCGTCGCCGTCTTCTGGGGCGGCAGCTACCTGGCCGCCAAGGGCATCACCCTCGCGCACACCGTCCTCGCCGTGCTCGTCCTGCGCTTCGCCCTGGTGCTGCCGGTGCTGGTCGCCGTCGGCCGGCGGGGGCTGCGGGAGCTGACCCCGGCCCAGTGGCGGGGGGCCGGGCTGCTCGGACTGGTACTGGGCGTGATCTTCCTGCTGGAGACCTACGGGGTGGTCCACACCTCGGCCACCAACGCCGGGCTGATCATCAGCCTGACCATGATCTTCACCCCGCTCGCCGAGGCCGCCCTGCGCCGGGTCCGCCCGCCCGCCTCCTTCCTGGCCGCCGCGGGGGTCTCGGTGGCGGGCGTGGTGCTGCTGACCCAGAGCGCCGGTTTCACCGCCCCTTCCACGGGCGACCTGCTGATCCTGCTGGCCGCGGTGGCCCGTACCGCCAACGTGCTGCTGACCGCCCGGATGCGCTCGCTCCAGGGCGTGGACGCGCTGCCGCTGACCACCGTGCAGCTCGGCGCGGCCGTGGCCGTGTTCGCCGTGCTGGCCGTCCCGGACGCGCTGCGCGGCGGCGCCACCCCGTGGAGCGTCGCGGCGGACTTCGGTCCCGCCCAGTGGGCCGGGCTGGTCTTCCTGTCGGTCCTCTGCACGCTTTTCGCCTTCTTCGTGCAGGTCTGGGCCGTGCGCCGGACCTCCCCGTCCCGGGTGAGCCTCCTGCTGGGCACCGAGCCCCTGTGGGCCGCCGCGGCCGGTGTGGCCATCGGCGGGGAGCACCTGGGCGCCGCCGGGTTCGCGGGCGCCGCCCTCGTCCTGGCCGGCACCGCATGGGGGCGCCGCAGCGCCGCGGCCCACGGCATCTGACCCCCCGCCCGCAGGCCGGGAACCCTGTCCGGAATTCGACCCCGTGTACGAAGTGCGGCCGTAGGCTGGCGGGATCGCTACGGGGGAAGGGGTGGCCCGCGATGCCGCTGATGGACATCACCGGATACGCCGAGGACTTCAACGAGGATCCGTATCCGCACTACCGCACGATGCGCGAGGCCGGACCCGTCCACCGGGTCCAGGACGCGAACGGCGACGACATCTGGCTGGTCGTCGGGTACGAGGAGGCCCGCCAGGCCCTCGCGCACCCGGCGCTCGGCAAGGACTGGCGCGTGCACGAGCGCTACGCCGGCACCGTCAGTGCCAGCGAGGTCAACCGGAACATGCTGGAGATGGACCCGCCGGACCACACCCGGCTGCGCAAGCTCGTCGCCCGCGAGTTCACCTCGCGCCGCATCGAGGCCATGCGCGGGCGCGTCGAGGAGGTCACCGCCGGGCTCCTCGACGCCATGGAGGCCGATCCGGCCCGCCGCGGCGACCTGGTCTCCGCCTTCGCCTTCCCGCTGCCCATGACCGTCATCTGCGAGCTGCTGGGCGTGCCGGACCTGGACCGCGAGCCCTTCCGGCTGATGTCGAACGAGATCCTGGCCCCCGCCACCCCGGAGAGCGAGCTCAAGGCCCTCCAGGACATGGCGGCCTACCTCGCCGTCCTGATCGCGCGCAAGCGGGAGGCGGGCGGCGAGGACCTGCTCAGCGCCCTCATCCGGACCGAGGAGGACGGGGACCGCCTCGACCGCGACGAGCTCATCGGCATGGCCTTCCTGCTGCTCGTCGCCGGGCACGAGACCACCGTCAACCTGATCGCCAACGGCGTCCGCGCCCTCCTCGCCCACCCCGACCAGCTCGCCGCCCTGCGCGCCGACCCCGACGGACTCCTCGACGGGGCGGTGGAGGAGATGCTCCGCTACGACGGGCCGGTGGAGAACGCCACCTTCCGCTTCGCCCACGAGGACGTGGAGATCGGCGGCGTACGGATCTCCCGCGGCGAGCCGGTGCTCGTCTCCCTGGCCGCCAGCAGCCGGGACCCGCAGCGCTACCCCGAGCCCGACACCTTCGACATCCGCCGCGCCCCCCAGGGCCACCTGGCCCTCGGGCACGGCATCCACTTCTGCCTCGGCGCCCCGCTGGCCCGCATGGAGGCCCGGATCGCGGTCCGGGCCCTGCTGGAGCGCTTCCCCGACCTCGAGGAGGCCGGGGAGGGCGAACCGTACGAGTGGATCACCGCCTCGCTGATCCGCGGGGTGAAGCGGCTCCCGGTGCGCTGGTAGCCCGGCGGTGGCGGGCCGTACGGCGGCGGGGAAGGGACCGGGAGCGGCCGGCCGCCCGGCGGTCCGCCCCGCCCCGGCGGCCTCAGCGGGCGCCGGCCGGCACCTCCGCCAGGGGCACCGGCCGGCGCTCCCGGAGGGACAGCTCGCAGGCCTCCGCGATCCGCAGCGCCTCCAGACCCTCCCGCCCGTCGCACGGATTGGGGCCCTCGCCCCGGACCAGCTTCACGAAGGCGTCGAGCTCCGCCTCGTACGCCGCGGCGAACCGGTCCAGGAAGCCGGTGTACGGCTTGTCCGCCGGCGGCGGCCCCTGCGGCTCGGTGGAGGCGATCGGCGTCCGGTCGTCCAGCCCCGAGGAGACCTGGTCCAGCTCCCCGGCGAGCTCCATGCGCACGTCGTAACCGGCGCCGTTGCACCGCGTGCCCGTGCAGGAGGCCAGCACCCCGCCGTCGAGGGTCAGGAGCGCGGCCCCGGTGTCCGCGTCCCCCGCCTCGCGGAAGGCCGGCGGCCCGGCGTCCGAGCCGGCCGCGAACACCTCCCGCACCTCCCGCCCGGTCACCCACCGCACCATGTCGAAATCGTGCACGAGGCAGTCCCGGAAGAGCCCGCCCGAGCCCGGCAGGTACCCGGCGGGCGGCGGCGCCGGGTCCGCGGTCGTGGTCCGTACGGTGTGCAGCCGGCCCAGCGCCCCCGAGCGGACCAGCTCCCTGGCCGTGCGGTAGCCCGCGTCGAAGCGCCGCATGAAGCCCAGCTGGAGCACCCCGCCCGCGGCTGCCACCTCGTCCAGGGCCGCCAGGGTGCCCGCCAGGTCGGGAGCCACCGGCTTCTCGCAGAACACCGGCAGCCCCGCCCGCACCGCCCGCGTGATCATCTCCCGGTGCCCGGCGGTCGCACAGGAGACCACCACGGCGTCCACGCCCCAGCTGAAGACCGCGTCCACGCTCGGCGCGGCCGTCGCCCCCAGCCGCTGGGCCAGGGCCAGCGCCCGGGCCGGGTCGGCGTCGGCCAGCAGCAGGGAGCCCGCCTCGGGGTGCCTGCTGAGCGCGGTGGCGTGGAACGAACCGATCCGGCCCGTCCCGATGAGCCCGATACGCATGGGTTCAACGTCGCCCCGCGGGGGGCCCGTGTCAATCATTTCGGGCTATCGGGTGTTTTCCGGGACATCCCCCGGTTCGGCGTACAGGACCGGGTGGCGGATACTTGGGCGGCTGGAAACGGTTTGACCGGATTGACTGGAACACCGGCGGATCGGCCGGAACACCGGCAGGGCAGCGGCCCGCCGGTGCCGACTCGGAGCAGGGGAAGGGCGCGCAGACGTGGCTAGGGTTCGGACAGGGGCAGTGCGCTGGACGGGCGTACTGCTCGCGGCGGTACTGGGGGCATCCCTGGCAGGGTGCAGCAGTACGGGCGGCAAGCGGGCCGAGGACCGGGCCCGCGAGGCCGCCGCCCAGGGGCGCGCCGCCGTGTCCACCCCCCGCTGGACCTTCGCCATGGTCACGCACGCGGGAGACGGCGACACCTTCTGGGACATCGTCCAGAAGGGCGCCAAGGAGGCCGCGGCGAAGGACAACATCAACTTCACCTACGCCCACGACGACCAGGCCCAGCAGCAGGCCCAGTACGTCCAGAACGCCATCGACCAGAAGGCCGACGGCATCATCGTCAGCCTCGCGAAGCCCGAGGCGCTCAAGGACGTCATCGCCAAGGCCGTAAAGGCCGGGATCCCCGTGGTCACCGTGAACTCGGGCTCCGCCCAGTCCAAGGCGTACGGGGCCCTGACCCACATCGGGCAGGACGAGGAGATCGCCGGCGAGGCCGTCGGCGCCGAGCTGACCCGCCGCGGGAAGAAGAAGGCCGTGTGCGTCCTGCACGAGCAGGGCAACGTGGGCCACGAGCAGCGCTGCGCCGGGGCGAAGAAGGCCTTCGGCGGCACCTTGGAGAACCTGTACGTCGAGGGCACCAACATGCCCTCCGTCCAGGCCGCCCTCCAGGCCAAGCTCCAGTCCGACCCGGCCGTCGACGCGGTCGTCACCCTCGGCGCCCCCTTCGCCCCCACCGCCGTCAAGGCCAAGGAGTCGGCCGGCAGCAGGGCCGAGATCGACACCTTCGACCTGAACGCCCAGGTCGCGGCCGACCTCCAGGACGGCACCCTCGGCTTCGCCGTGGACCAGCAGCCCTTCCTCCAGGGCTACGAGGCCGTGGACCTGCTGTGGCTCTACCGCTACAACGCCGACGTGCTCGGCGGCGGCCGCCCCGTGCTCACCGGCCCCCAGATCGTCGGCCGCGAGGACGCGGCGAAGCTCGAGGAGTTCATCAAGCGGGGCAGCCGGTGAGCGCCCCCGCCCCGGCCCCCGCGCCCGCCCCGCCGCCCGTGAGGACCGCCGCCGACGAGCGGCTCGTCCCGCGGACGCTGCTGCGCCGGCTGCTCGGCCGGCCCGAGCTCGGCGCGGTGGCCGGCGCCGCGGCCGTGTTCGTCTTCTTCTCCTTCGCCGCCGACAGCTTCCTGCAGGCCAGCAGCCTCAGCACCATCCTGTACTCGGCCTCCACCATCGGGATCATGGCGGTGCCGGTGGCCCTGCTGATGATCGGCGGGGAGTTCGACCTGTCCGCCGGGGTCATGGTCACCAGCTCGGCGCTGGTCTCCTCGATGTTCAGCTACCAGATGACGGCCAACGTGTGGGTGGGCGTCGGCGTGTCCCTGCTGGTCACCCTGGCCCTCGGCTTCTTCAACGGGTTCATGCTGACCCGTACGAAGCTGCCCAGCTTCATCATCACGCTCGGCACCTTCCTGATGCTGACCGGCCTGAACCTGGGCTTCACCAAGCTGATCACCGGCACGGTCTCCACCAAGGGCATCGGCGACATGGAGGGCTTCCCCTCCGCCCGCGCCCTCTTCGCCTCCCAGTGGACCATCGGCCCGGTCACGCTCAAGGTCACCATCCTGTGGTGGCTCGCCCTGGTCGCCCTCGCCACCTGGATCCTGCTGCGCACCCGCGCCGGGAACTGGATCTTCGCGGTGGGCGGCGGTGCCGACGCGGCCCGCGCGGTCGGCGTGCCCGTGGTCAAGACCCGCATCGGGCTCTACATGGGCGTCGCCCTGTGCGCCTGGATCTCCGGGCAGCACATCCTCTTCTCGTACGACGTGGTCCAGTCCGGCGAGGGCGTCGGCAACGAGTTCCTGTACATCATCGCGGCCGTCATCGGCGGCTGCCTGATGACCGGCGGCTACGGCTCCGCCGTCGGCTCGGCGGTCGGCGCCTTCATCTTCGGCATGACGAGCAACGGCATCGTCTACGCGCAGTGGAACCCGGACTGGTTCAAATTCTTCCTCGGAGCGATGCTCCTGGTCGCGACCCTGCTCAACGCGTGGGTGCGCAAGCGGGCGGAGGCGATCGCGTGACGGCCCTGGTCGAGCTCGACGGCATCAGCAAGTACTACGGGAACATCCGGGCCCTCGAAGGGGTCTCCCTGGAGGTCTCCGCAGGGGAGATCACCTGCGTCCTCGGCGACAACGGCGCCGGCAAGTCCACCCTCATCAAGATCATCGCGGGGCTGCACCGGCACGACTCCGGCAGCTTCCGCATCGAGGGCGAGGAGACCGTCCTCGCCAACCCCCGGGCCGCCCTCGACCGCGGGATCGCCACCGTCTACCAGGACCTCGCCGTGGTCCCCCTCATGCCGGTCTGGCGGAACTTCTTCCTCGGCTCCGAGCCCACCCGCGGCCGCGGCCCCCTGCGCCGCCTCGACACCGCCCTGATGCGCCAGACCACCCGCGCCGAGCTGCTGCGCATGGGCATCGACCTGCGGGACGTGGACCAGCCCATCGGCACCCTCTCCGGGGGCGAGCGCCAGTGCGTGGCCATCGCCCGCGCCGTCCACTTCGGCGCGAAGGTCCTCGTCCTCGACGAGCCCACGGCCGCCCTCGGCGTCAAACAGTCCGGGGTGGTCCTGAAGTACGTCGCAGCCGCCCGCGACGCGGGCCTCGGAGTGGTCCTCATCACGCACAACCCGCACCACGCCCACCTGGTCGGGGACCGCTTCGTCCTCCTCAAGCGCGGCACGATGGCGGGCAGTCACACCCGCGACTCCGTCACCCTCGACGAGCTGACCCGCCAGATGGCGGGCGGCTCCGAGCTGGAGGAGCTCAGCCACGAGCTGGCGCGGGTGGCAGAATCGGAAGGGGCCACCGGCCGCGACGACCACCTACCGAGGGACACCAGGACTCGATGAGCAGCACGTACCGGGACTTCGCCCTCGCCCACCGCGGCGCGGCGCGCGGCACCGTCCTGCGGACCGTCGGGACCCGCGAGCGGCGCTCCCACCTGACCGCCCCCCGGGTGCCGACCGTCGGCATCGACATCGGCGGCACCAAGGTCATGGCCGGGGTCGTGGACGCCGACGGCACCATCCTGGAGAAGCTGCGCACCGAGACCCCCGACAAGTCCAAGAGCCCGAAGGTCGTCGAGGACACCATCGCCGAGCTGGTCCTCGACCTCTCCGACCGGCACGACGTGCACGCCGTCGGCATCGGCGCGGCCGGCTGGGTGGACGCCAACCGCTCCCGCGTGCTCTTCGCCCCCCACCTGGCCTGGCGCGACGAGCCCCTGCGCGACGCCCTCCAGTCCCGCCTCGCCGTCCCCGTCATGGTGGACAACGACGCCAACACCGCCGCCTGGGCCGAGTGGCGCTTCGGCGCCGGCCGCGGCGAGGACCACCTGGTGATGATCACCCTCGGCACCGGCATCGGCGGGGCCATCCTGGAGGACGGCCAGGTCAAGCGGGGCAAGTTCGGGGTCGCCGGCGAGTTCGGGCACATGCAGGTCGTCCCCGGCGGGCACCGCTGCCCCTGCGGCAACCGCGGCTGCTGGGAGCAGTACAGCTCGGGCAACGCCCTGGTCCGCGAGGCCCGCGAGCTGGCCGCCGCGGACTCCCCGGTGGCGTACGGGATCATCGACCGGGTCCAGGGCAACATCCCGGAGATCACCGGACCGCTCATCACCGAGCTGGCCCGCGAGGGCGACGCCATGTGCGTCGAGCTGCTCCAGGACATCGGCCAGTGGCTCGGCGTGGGCATCGCCAACCTCGCCGCGGCCCTCGACCCCTCCTGCTTCGTCATCGGCGGCGGCGTCAGCGCCGCCGACGACCTGCTGATCGGCCCCGCCCGCGACGCCTTCCGCCGCCACCTGACCGGCCGCGGCTACCGCCCCGAGGCCCGGATCGCCAAGGCCCAGCTCGGCCCCGAGGCCGGGATGGTCGGCGCCGCCGACCTGGCCCGCCTGGTCGCCCGCCGCTTCCGGCGCGCCAACCGGCGCCGCGTGGAGCGCTACGAGCGCTACGCGCAGGCCGGCCGCCGCTGGAGCGGCTTCACCGCGGGCGAGCCGCGCAAGCCGGAGGACGACGCGTGAACCCCACCCTGCCCCGCCAGGCCCCCGCACCCGGCGGCAGCGACGCCGGACACCCCTCCGGCCCGCCCGCCGAGGACCGCCGCCACGTGGTCCGCCGCCGCTGGCTGACCGCGGTGATCATCGTGCTGCTCATCGGGATCCCCGCGGGCTACCTCGCGGTGTCCGCCGAGCAGAGCCGCGAGAGCGGCCGCGACAAGGCGGCCAAGGTCGGCGCCCACCAGGTCCGCGCGGGCTGGCCCTCCCGGGTCCAGCGCAGCATCTACGAGGTCCCCGTCCCCGACTGGTCCACGGGCGTGGGCTTCTACGAGACCAACAACTGGCGCACCAGCCGGCTGTACGTGCAGTTCACCACCAACCCCGTCGACCTGCGCATCTTCCTCAAGGCCATCGGCTCCGGGGAGGCGGACCTGCGGCCCGGGGTCAGCATCGGCACCCGGGACTCCGAGGTGGCCGGCTGGACCTGGGACCCGGCCCGCACCTGGGTCGGCCTGACCCACGACCAGCCCGACCCGCGGCCCACCCAGGACGTCACGGTGGACATGACCGACCCGCAGAAGCCGCGCGTGTACGTGGTCTCCACCGCCACCCCCTGAGACGGCCCCCCGCACGGCTAGCCTGGCCCCATGACCCTGAAGCTGACGAAGAAGCTGCACTCCTGCGTCCAGGTGGAGAAGGACGGCCGGACCCTCGTGATCGACCCGGGCGCGTTCAGCGAGCCGGACGCCGGGCTGGGCGCCGAAGCCCTTCTGGTCACCCACGAGCACCCCGACCACTTCGACGAGGGCCGGCTGCGGGCCGCGCTCGACGCCAATCCGGCGGCCCGGCTGTGGACCCTGCGCAGCGTGGCCGGGAAGCTGTCCGCGGCCTACCCGGGCCGGGTCCACACCGTGGGCAACGGGGACACCTTCACCGCGGCGGGCTTCGAGGTGGAGGTCCACGGCGAACTGCACGCGGTGATCCACCCCGACCTGCCGCAGGTCACGAACGTGGGCTTCCTCGTGGACGGCTCCCTCTTCCACCCCGGCGACGCCCTGACCGTGCCCGGCCGGCCCGTGGACACCCTGATGCTCCCCGTGCACGCCCCCTGGAACAAGGTCGCCGAGGTGGTCGACTACCTCCGCGAGGTGGCGCCCCGGCAGGCCGTCGACATCCACGACGCCTACCTGTCCGACCTGGCCCGCCCGGTCTACGACAAGGTGATCGGCGGACTGGCCCCGCAGGCCGGCCACACCCGGCTCGCCGCGGGGGACGCGACCGGCCTGTGACTGTCGGACCCGGGCGGTAGGTTGGGGACATGCGCATCGCCACGTGGAACGTCAACTCGATCACCGCCCGGCTGCCCCGCCTGCTGGCCTGGCTGGAGGGCACCGGCACGGACGTGCTCTGCATCCAGGAGACCAAGTGCTCCGCCGAGCAGTTCCCGCACGCGGAGCTGATGGAGCTCGGCTACGAGTCGGCGGTCCACGCCACCGGCCGGTGGAACGGGGTCGCCCTGCTCTCCAAGGTGGGCCTGCGCGACGTGGTCACGGGCCTGCCCGGCGGGCCCGACTACGAGGGCGTGCAGGAGCCCCGGGCCATCTCCGCGACCTGCGGCGGGGTCCGCGTCTGGTCGGTGTACGTGCCCAACGGCCGCGAGGTCGAGCACGACCACTACGGCTACAAGCTCGACTGGTTCAAGGCCCTGACGGCCGCGGTGGCCCAAGACGCGGCGGGCGGGCGCCCGTTCGCCGTCCTCGGCGACTTCAACGTGGCCCCGACCGACGAGGACGTCTACGACCCCGCCGTCTTCGAGGGCGCGACGCACGTGACCCCCGCCGAGCGGGACGCCCTGGCGGCGCTGCGGGCCGCGGGCCTGAGCGACGTACTGCCCCGGGCCCTCAAGTACGACCGCCCGTACACCTTCTGGGACTACCGGATGCTCGCCTTCCCGAAGAACAAGGGGATGCGCATCGACCTGGTGTACGGCAACGGGCCCTTCGTGAAGGCCGTCACGGACGCGTACGTGGACCGCGACGAGCGCAAGGGCAAGGGCGCCTCCGACCACGCACCGGTCGTGGTCGACCTCGACGTGTAGGGAGCGCGGCGGCGGGGCGCAGCGGCAGGACACGGCTCAGGCGCGCCTGAGCCGTCCGGGCGAATACGGATGCGAGGCTGACCGGATGCACATCCCCTTCCTGGACAACTGGCGCAGGCGTCATGCGGCGGGGCACGCGGCCGGGCTGGCCACCGCCCTGGCGGACGACCCGGAGGGCATCGCCGAGCTGTTCGCCGAATGCGAGCTGCTGCGGGCCCAGGCCGGCGCCGCCGGACTCGAACTGGACGAGACCCCGGGCTCGTTGGAGGCCCTCGACCAGCTGATGCCCCGCTGGCGCCGCGACCCGGAGGCCGCCCCCTGGCTGGGCAACGACGCCGGGCTGTACCTGGGCACGGTGGTCATCCGCGCCGTCCCCGGGGCCGCCTGGCACGTGTGGCCCAGCGGGCAGCCCGTGATCAGGCTGGCCTCGGGCCGGGAGCTCAACGTGGTCGACTCGGGCATCTCCTGGGCGATGACCGGATCCCCCGAGCTCTCCCAGGCCTTCGCCGAGGCCTCGGAGGGCTGATATCCCGCCCGCCGTGCGTGTCGGGGCGCCGAACTCCCCCTGCACGGCTGGATAGTGTGCGCTGACCTCGACACAGCAAGAGTGGGCAGGACAGCGTATGGCCGTCGATCCGTTGATCGAGCTGCGGGACGTCAACAAGCACTTCGGGCCGTTGCACGTGCTCCAAGACATCAACCTCACGGTCGGCCGGGGGGAGGTGGTCGTGGTGATCGGCCCCTCCGGCTCCGGGAAGTCCACCCTCTGCCGGGCCATCAACCGCCTGGAGGCCATCGAGTCCGGCGAGATCCGCCTCGACGGCCGGCTGCTGCCCGAGGAGGGCAAGGAGCTGGCCGCCCTCCGCGCCGAGGTGGGCATGGTCTTCCAGTCCTTCAACCTCTTCGCGCACAAGACCGTCCTCGACAACGTCTCCCTGGCCCAGGTCAAGGTGCGCGGCCGCAAGCGGGCCGAGGCGGACGCCCGCTCGCGGGAACTGCTGGAGCGGGTCGGACTGGCCGACCAGGCGCCCAAGTTCCCCGCCCAGCTCTCCGGCGGCCAGCAGCAGCGCGTCGCCATCGCCCGCGCCCTGGCCATGGACCCCAAGGCCCTGCTCTTCGACGAGCCGACCTCGGCTCTGGACCCGGAGATGATCAACGAGGTGCTGGAGGTCATGCAGCAGCTCGCCCGCGACGGTATGACCATGGTGGTCGTCACCCACGAGATGGGCTTCGCCCGCTCCGCCGCCAACCGGGTCGTGTTCATGGCCGACGGCAGGATCGTGGAGGACCGGGCCCCCGAGGAGTTCTTCACCGCCCCGGAGAGCGCCCGCGCCCGCGACTTCCTCTCCAAGATCCTCAAGCACTGACGGCGGCCGGGACCGGGGGGCCTGGCGGGCCCCGCCCCCGGCAGCAGCCGCAGACCACTGCCCGCCCGGCGGGACCGACGCGTACGAGGGGTCGGCCGCCGCGCGGGGAGAAGGTCAGCTGCGCCCGCGGGGTCGGGGCTCCGCCCGCCCGGGGTCCTCAGGCGCCGGCGCCCCTGAGGGCGCTCTTCGCCTGCCACTCGGCCCAGGAGAGGTTCCACTCGCCGTACCCGTTGCCGGTCTCCGGCTTGCCCTTCGAACCGCTGCCGACCACCTCGAACGGGTCCCCGGGCCGCACGTCCGCGTAGAAGGCGGAGGCGTCCGCGTCGCTCATCCCCACACAGCCGGAACTGTTGTTGACCCGGCCGAAGTTGCCGTTGTTCCAGGGGGCGGCGTGCGCGTACATGCCCGACCAGGTCAACCGCACCGAATAGTCGACCATCTTGTCGTAGGCGTCGCCGAGGCCCACCGACTGGGAGTTCATCCGGATGGTGCCCTCCTTGGCCATGACCACCATCTTCCCCTCCCAGGAGGCCTTCTGGCCGCCCGGGGTGCCCGCGGCCACCGGCACCGAGTGGATCTCCTTGCCGTCGCGGGTCATCTTCAGCCGCTTCGCGTCCAGGTCCACCGTGATCCGCTGGTCCGGGCCGACCGTGAACGCGGTGTTGTAGTCCCGTACGAAGTACCCGCCGCCGGGGCCGGAGTCGATCCCGTCGAGGTCCATCTGCACCTTCACCTCGGTGCCGGACTTCCAGTACTCGCGCGGCCGCCAGTCCACCCGGTCCTTGCCGCTGTAGTCCTTGAACCAGCCCCAGGAGCCCTCGGTGCCGTTCGAGCTGGTGACCTTGAGGTGCTTCTCCACGGCGGCCTTGTCCGTGACCGGGTTGTCGAAGACCAGGGAGACCGGCTGGGCCACGCCGACCGTGCTGCCCCGGCCCGGGTTGATCGTCACCTTGTTGACCTTGTCGGCGGCCGCGGTGGCGAACTGCGCCCCGGCGGTGCCGCCCGCCGTGTCGCGGGCCTCGACGCGGTACGCCGTACCGGGGGAGGCGTTGCGCTCCGAGGTCCAGGACCGGCCGTCGGCGGATATCCGGCCGGTCAGCTCACCGCCCTCGGGGGCGGTCACCTTCACCAGCGAGAGCTTGCCGCCGCCCTGCGAGAGGCTGACCTTCACGGGCCCGCCCGGCTTGGCCGCGGTACCCGTGAGGTTCACGGCTATCGCCATCGGCTCCTTCTCCTTCATCGCCGCCGCACCGGAGCCGGAGCTCCCCCCGCCGCCCGAGCAGGCGGCCAGCGAGGCGGCCAGCACCGCGACCCCCGCCGCGGCGGCCACCCGGGCCCGCCGCCCGCTGCTGCCGAAACCCTGGACACGACGCACACCACTCACCGCAAACCCCTCCGCACAAACGTGTATGTCCGCAAACAAGATGCGGACAAGGGGACTGTAGGTTGCGGTTTCCGCCGAAGAAATCAGTCTTTCGGTTGTGACCTCGACCGCAGCAGAACGGTCATCGTCCGGTCACAAACGGCGCGCGAACCGGTCATCGACGGCTGTGAAAGTCCTGTGCACCACCCCGAAATGGACGTACAGGAAGGCAACCGCCGTGTGTGCGCTGCTCCTCACCAGCACCCCGCCGGACCGTGACCACCAGCTCAAGGTCCGCACCCTGTCCCGCTCCGAGCACGAGTGGTTCCTCCTGGGCCACCGCCAGGCCGGCTTCCTCCAGTACCCCTCCTGGGCGGAGGTGAAGGACCAATGGCGGGCCGAAGGGGTCGGATGGCACTCGCCCTCCGGGGCGATTGCAGGTACGGGACTCGTTCTCTACCGCCAATTCCCGGGGACGCGCAAATACTTCGCGTACCTCCCCGAGGGGCCGGTGGCCGACTGGACCGACCCCGACCTCGACCGCTGGCTCGACCCCCTCCTGCACCACCTGCGCGCCAACGGCGCCTTCGCCGTCCGCATCGGCCCCTCCCCGGCCTACCGCCGCTGGTCCGCGCCCCTCCTGAAGTCCTCCACCGGCCCCGGCCGCCGCATCTCCGACGTCCTGGCCACCGAGGTCGACCCGGCCGGCGCCGCCCTCGCCGACCGGCTCCGCAGCCGCGGCTGGCAGCGCTGCGGCGGCGAGTCCGACGGGGACGCCCAGCCCCGCCACGTCTTCCGCGTCCCGCTGCGCGGCCGCACCCGCGAGGACCTGTGGGCCGGCCTCAGCCAGGAGTGGCGGCGCAACGTCCGCAAGGCCGAGAAGTGCGGGGTCGAGACCGTCGTCGGCACCGCCGCCGACCTGCCCGAGTTCTACCGGCTGCTGCGCATCACCGAGGAGCGCGACGGCTTCCGCCTCGGCCGCTCCCTCGTCTACTACGAGCGCCAGTACGCCGCCCTGAACGCCGAGGAGCCCGGCCGGATGCGCCTCTACCTGGCCCGCCACCAGGGCGAGGTCCTCGCCGCCCACACCCTCATCACCGCCGGCGACCGCGTCTGGTACCAGACCGGGGCCTCCGCCGACCACCGCCGCGAGGTCCGCCCCAGCAACGCCCTGCAGTGGCGGATGATGTGCGACGCCCACGCCCTCGGAGCACACGAATACGACATGCGCGGGGTACCCTCCACCCTCGACCCCGAAGACCGCTCCTTCGGCCTGCTGCGCTGGAAGCTCGGCACCGGCGGAGAGGTAGTCGAAACCCTCGGAGAGTGGGAGATCCCAGTGGGCGGAGCCGCCAACAACGCGCTGTACCGCGCCTTCCAGGCGTACCTGGCGCGCCGGTGACCGCTACCGCGCCCCCCGGCACCGCCCCCCGGCACGCCGCCCGCCGCAGCTCGGTGCTGCGCAGCGGCGCCCTGATGGCCACCGGCTCCGTGGTCTCCCGCGCCACGGGCTTCGCGCGCTCCGCCGTGGTCGTCGCCGCCCTGGGCACCGGCCTGCTCGGCGACGGCTACGCGGTCGCCAACACCGTGCCCAACATCCTGTACATCCTGCTCATCGGCGGCGCCCTCAACGCCGTGTTCGTCCCCGAGCTGGTCCGGGCCGCCAAGGAGCACCCCGACGGCGGCGCCGCCTACACCGACCGGCTGCTCACCGCCTGCACCGCGGCCCTGGTGGTCCTCACCGCCGCCGCCGTGCTCGCCGCCCCGCTGCTGGTCGCCGCCTACACGGACTACACCGGCGGACAGGCCGAGCTCACCACCGCCCTGGCCCGCTACTGCCTGCCCCAGATCCTCTTCTACGGGATCTTCACCCTGCTCGGGCAGGTCCTCAACGCGCGCGGCCGCTTCGGCGCCATGATGTGGACCCCGGTCCTCAACAACCTCGTCGTGATCGCCGTCTTCGGCCTCTACCTGTACGCCGCCCACGACGGCAGCGCCGGGATCTCCGCCGCCGAGGCCCGCCTGCTGGGCTGGGGCACCACCGCGGGCATCGTGGTCCAGGCCCTCGCCCTCGTCCCCTCGCTGGGCTCCGCCGGATTCCGCTGGCGCCCCCGCTTCGACTGGCGCGGCAGCGGCCTGACCCGCCCGCTGCGCAACGCCGGCTGGCTGGTCCTGCTCGTCCTGACCAACCAGCTCGCCTACTGGGCCGTCACCCGGCTGTCCACCTCCACGGGCCTGCGCGCCGCCCAGGAGGGCCTGGCCGGCGGGGCCGGCTACACGGCGTACAGCAACGCCTACCTGATCTGGGCCGTCCCCCAGGGCATCGTCACCGTCTCCCTGGTCACCGCCCTCATGCCCCGGATGAGCGGGTCCGCCGCCGACGGGGACCTGGCCGCCGTCCGCCGCGACGTCTCCTACGCGCTGCGCTCCAGCGCCGCCCTCGTCGTCCCCGCCGCCTGCCTCTTCCTCGCGCTCGCCCCCTGGGTGATCGCCGGGGTCTTCGAGTACGGCCGCACCGGGCCCGCGGACACGGCCGTCATGGCCGGCATGCTGATGGCCTTCGCCCCCGGGCTGATCGCCTTCTCCGGGCAGTACGTGCTCTCGCGGGGGTTCTACGCCCTCTCCGACACCCGGACCCCCTTCTTCCTGAACCTGGTCATCGCCGTGCTGAACGCCGGGCTCTCCGTCGCCGCCTACCTGCTGCTGCCCCCGCGCTGGGCCGTCACCGGCATGGCCGCCGCATACTCGGCCGCCCTCTTCGCGGGCTTCGCCGCCACCGCGTACACCCTGGGCCGCCGGCTCGGCGGCGGGCCCCTGCTGCGCTCGCCCTCCCTCGCCGCCCACCTGCGGCTGCTGCTGGCCGGGCTGCCCGCGGGCGCCGCCGGATACGCGGCCGCACGGGCCGCCGACGGGCTCGGCCCGCTGCCCGCGGCCCTGGCGGGCACCCTCGCCCTGGCCGCCGTACTCGCCCTGCTGGCCCGGCCGCTGCGGCTCACCGAGCTCGGCGCCCTGCTGTCCTCCGTACGCGGCCGCCTCGGCCGCTGACCCCCTCCGCGGACCGGTCCGGGCCCCTGCGGACCGGTCCGGACCCCTCCGCGGACATACCCGCCCGAGCACCCTGAAATGATGGCCCGATGCCACGCGTACTGCTGATCGAGGACGACCCCTCCGTACGGGAGGGCGTCGCGCTGGGCCTGCGCCGGCGCGGGCACGAGGTCCGGGCCGCCGAGACAGGCGAGGCCGGGCTGGGCGCCCTCGCCGAGTTCCGCCCCGAGCTGGTCCTGCTCGACCTGATGCTGCCCGGGATGAACGGGGTCCAGGTCTGCCGCAGCATCCGCGCCACCAGCCAGCTCCCGATCATCATGCTGACCGCACGCGGCGACGACTTCGACATCGTCATCGGACTGGAGGCGGGCGCCGACGACTACATCGTCAAACCCGCCCGCACCGAGGTCATCGAGGCCCGCATCAAGGCCGTGCTGCGCCGCCTGGCACTGCCCGCCGACCGGCCCGCCGTCGAGGTCCACGGGGAGCTGTCCGTGGACCGCTCCGGGCTGACCGTGGCCAGGAACGGCGAGCGGCTGCCGCTGGCCCCCAGCGAGCTCAAGCTGCTGCTGCACCTGTCGGCCTCGCCCGAGCAGGTCTTCAGCCGCCAGCAGCTGCTGGAGTACGTGTGGGACCACAGCTACCACGCCGACGCCCGGCTGGTGGACGCCTGCGTCCGGCGGCTGCGCACCAAGGTCGAGGAGCCGGGCGCGGCGCCCCGCTACATCCAGACGGTCCGCGGCTTCGGCTACCGGTTCGGCCCGCTGTGAGGCTGAAGGCCGCACTGCGGCCGGGGACTGTCCGCGGCCGGGACCGCTCCGGCTCCGGCCGGGGGCCGGAGGGGGCCCCGGGCCCGGCGGCCCCGGGGCTGCCGGAGCAGCGGGACGGGGCACGGGCGGGCGTACGGGTCGGGGTACGCGACGGGGTGCGGGACGGCGTACGCGACGGGGTGCGCGAGGACCGGCGGGGCGCCTCCGGGCGCGGCTCCTCCGGCCGCCGGATCGCCCCCCTCGGCCTGAGCACGCGGCTGGTCGCCGCCTTCCTGCTCGTCGCCGCGATCAGCGCGGCCACCACCGCCGCCCTGACCTACCGCGAGGCCCGGCGGGCCATCCTCACCCTGGCCCAGGACACGGCCGTCGCCAGCCTGCGGGACCGGCTGGAGACGGAGCACCTCGCGCTCCCGCCCCGCAAGGACGAGCTCCAGGCCCTGGTCAACGACATCGCACCGCGCGGCAAACCCCGCCCGTGGACGGTCTCCGCCGAGTACGCCTCCATCCACGTGTCCTCCGGCGGCGGCCGCTCCACCGTGATCACCGACGAGATGCGCGAGGCGGCCCGCGAACGCGGCACGGCCTCCTTCCAGCGCGTCGACAAGGGCGCCCAGACCTACCTGGCCTTCGCCGTCCCGACCGTCGTCGACCGGTACGGCCGGCGGGTCCCCTCCGGGATCGTCGTGTACGGGGTCATGGACCTCGGCGGCGAGGAGGCCACCGCGCGCGCCCTGCTCCTGGCCGCCCGCGACGGCGCCCTGCCCGCCCTGGGCATCGCCCTCGTCCCCGCCCTGCTGGCGGCCCGCAGCGTGCTGCGGCCGGTCCGGGCCCTGCGGCGGGCCGCGCGGCGGCTCGGCAACGGGGAGCTCGACGCCCGCATCGAGGTCCGGGGCCGCGACGAGCTCGCCGACCTGGCGCGCACGTTCAACGAGAGCGCCGGAGCCCTGGAGAGCTCCGTGGACGAGCTCCAGCAGGCCGAGGCGCGGGCCCGCCGGTTCGCCGCCGACGTCTCCCACGAGCTGCGCACCCCGCTCGCCGGGATGCTCGCCGTCACGGAGGTCCTCGACGAGGACGCCGACCTGCTCGACCCCGACACCGCCTCGGCCCTGCGGCTGATCAGCGCCGAGACCGGCAAGCTCGCCGTGCTCGTCGAGGACCTGATGGAGATATCCCGCTTCGACGCGCGCGCCGCCGCCCTCCACACCGACGAGGTCGACGTGGGCGAGACCGTCCGCAAGACCCTGGAGCGCCGGCAGTGGCAGGAGCGGGTGGGGGTGCAGGTGCCCCCGGGGCTGCGGGCCCGGCTCGACCCCCGCCGCTTCGACGTGGTCGTCGCCAACCTGGTCGGCAACGCCCTCAAGCACGGCGGCGGCCCGGTGTGGGTGTCCGTGCGCAGCGAGCCCGGCCCCGGCGGGGAGCGGCTGGTCACCGAGGTCGCGGACTCCGGTCCGGGCATCGCGCCCGAGGTGCTCCCGCACGTCTTCGACCGGTTCTACAAGGCCGATGCGGCCCGTACCCGCTCCGCGGGCAGCGGGCTCGGGCTGGCGATCACCCTGGAGAACGTGCGGCTGCACGGCGGGACGGTGCGGGCCGCCAACGGTCCGTACGGCGGCGCCGTCTTCACGGTGGACATGCCGAAGGAGGTCCACGCATGACCGGGGTCACGGGACTGCGGGCGGTACGGGCCGCCGGAGCCGCGCTGGCGGCGGCGCTGCTGCTGTCCGGCTGCGGCTCCGAGTTCGACGCCATCGGGCCCACCGGGGTGGTCGAGGCGGGGGACCCGGCCGTCACGAGCACCGTCGACCCCGGGAGCGTGGTGCTGTACTTCGTGGACTCCGGGGGCCGGATCGTGCCCGCGGTCCGCTCGCTGTTCGGCGGGCGCACGCCGACGCCGGGCCTCATCGCGGGACAGGACTCCGCGGACCGCGCGCTCGACGGCACCGAGTACGAGGTGGCCCCCGGCTCCTCCATGGCCATGCTCATGGGCGGACCGGTGGAGACGGAGGAGCGGGCCGGGCTGCGCACCGAGCTGCCGCGGGGCGCCGGGGCGAACCCCGTGCGCGTCGAGTTCGCGGATGAGACCCTGTTCCTCATGCTCCGCTTCCCCGTGGAACCGCTCTCGCAGACCGCCCGGCAGCAGCTCGTCTGCACCGCCCTGCGCTCCTCGGCGAAGTTCGCCGGGGCCCCGGTGGTGCTGCGCGGGCCCGACGGGGACACCGAGCCCGCCGACTGCACCTCCCGGACCCCTTGAGCGGGGCCCCCGCCGTGGCGGGGAGCGGCCCCGGGGGCCCTGGTGTCCCCGGGGGTCCCGGTGTCCCCGGGGGTCCCGAAGTGCCGTCCGTACCGGATGTGTTCGACCCGCGGATCTACGCCGAGGGGGTCCCGCACGCGGCGTACCGGCTGCTGCGCGACCGGTACCCGGTGTCGTGGCAGGAGGAGCCCGAGGTGCTGGGCTGGCCCGCGGGACCCGGCTTCCGGGCGGTCACCCGCCACGCCGACGTGGTCCGCGTCCTGAAGGACTCCGGCACCTGGTCCTCGTACCTGGGCGCCACGCAGATCCGCGACCCCGACCCGGCGGACCTGCCCTTCCTGCGGCGCACCATGCTCAACCAGGACCCGCCGCAGCACGGCAGGCTGCGGCGGCTGGTGGCCCGGGCCTTCACCCCCGCCCGGGTGGACGCCTTCGGCGACCGGGTCCGGGAGCGGGCCCGCACCCTCCTGGCCGCCGCCCGGGACGGCGCCGAGGACGGTACGGCCGACCTGGTCCGCACGGTCACCGACGAGTACGCCCTGCTCAACCTGACCGACCTGATGGGGGTGCCGGCCTCCGACCGCGGGCTGCTGCTGGAGTGGACCGTGCGGATCATCGGCTACCAGGACCCCGAGGAGGGCGCGGCGGCCGGGCCCGCCCCCGGCCCCGACGGCAAACCCCTCAACCCGCGCTCGCCCGCCCTGCTGGGGGAGATGTTCGGCTACGCCCGCGACCTCGCCGCGCACAAGCGCCGCCACCCCGGCGAGGACCTGATGACGGCGCTGGCCGGGGCCGGGCTCGACGGGCCCGAACTGGAGATGTTCTTCTTCCTGCTGACCGTGGCGGGCAACGACACCGTCCGCAGCGCCGCCCCCGGCGCCCTGCTGGCCCTGGCCGGGGCCCCCGGCGAGTACCGCAGGCTGGCCGCGGGCGAGGTCTCCCGGGCCTCGGCCGTGGACGAACTCCTGCGCGTGCACCCGCCGGTGCTCAGCTTCCGGCGGACCGCCGCCCGGGACGCCGAACTGTCCGGGGTGCGGATCAGGGCGGGGGAGAAGGTCGTGGTCTTCCACGCCTCCGCCAACCACGACGAGCGGGTCTTCGCCGACCCGCACCGCCTCGACCTCGGCCGCACCCCCAACCCGCACGTCTCCTTCGGCGACGGGCCGCACGTCTGCCTGGGCGCGCACTTCGCCCGGCTCCAGCTCGGGATCCTCTACGAGGAGTGGCGGGCCGCCATGCCCGCCCCCGAACTGGCCGGACCGCCCAGGCGGTTGGTGTCCAACTTCATCAACGGCCTCACGCGGCTGCCGATGCGGGTGTCCGGGCCGCGGCGGTGACGTCCGCGACCAGCTGGGTGACATCCGGGCCGTAGGCCCGGGAGTTGACCACCTTGAGGACGAGCGCGAAGGACTTCCTCCCGTACGTCCGCGCCAACTGCTCGTGGTGGCGGGCGAGGTAGCGGGCGGCGGCCTGGTTGCTGACGGCCGTCTGACCGCTCACCAGGAACACCGGGCGGTCCCCCTCCGCCGTGGTCAGCCGGGCCAGCAGCACGTGCTCGACGGTGTGCTTCTGCCAGCGGTACGTCTCCCCGCCGACGCGCAGCGCCCCGCGGTCCGGGGACTCCTCGGCGCTCAGGTCCACCGACACGCCCGGGAGCATCGACTCCAGGTGGGCGGCCGTACGGACGTTGGACACGGGGCCGCCGATGCAGAACTCGGCCCGCTCGCCGAAGCCCTGACGGGCCGTGTCGTGCGCGGCGATCTGCACGGTCGCCCCGCAGTCCTTGATGAGGGCGGATATCTCCAGCAGGGCGAGCGCGTCGCGGCGGTGCACCGAGTTCTCGGTGGCCCCCATCTGCCGGTTGACGACGAACATGCAGTCCGAGCCGGTCGGCAGGCCGAAGAAGGCCTGCTTGCGGCGGAGGCGGCGGCGCCACAGGTAGGTGCGGGCGAACCAGCCGAGCGATCCGCTGACCCCGGTGGCCGCCATCCCGAGCAGGATGTTGCGCAGGTCTTCGTTCATGCGCGGGATGGTAGCGGCAGCGCGCCGGACGCTACCCTGCGCGGGTCGCCGTCGACCGGAGGTCCCGCATGCGCCGTCCCCGCTCCCGACCCTTAGCCCTCCTCGCCCTCGCCGCGGCCCTGGCCGCCACGGGCGCGACCGCCCCCCTCCCGGCGCCCGCCGCCGCGCCCGCCCCGGGCCCCGCGGCCGCCCCGGCGGGCGGCACCCCGCCGAAGGTGCCGGTGGCCGTCGGCCACGGGGGCGCCGTGGCCAGCGCCGATGCGGACGCCTCCGCCGCCGGCATCGCCGTCCTGCGGGCCGGCGGCAACGCCGTCGACGCGGCCGTGGCCACCGCCGCCGCGCTCGGCGTCACCGAGCCGTACTCCGCCGGCATCGGCGGCGGCGGGTACTTCGTCTACTACGACGCCTCCGACCGGCGCGTGTACACCGTCGACGGCCGCGAGACCGCCCCCGCCAGCGCGGGCGCCGACCTCTTCCTCGACGGCGGCGTCCCGATCCCCTTCGCGGAGGGCCAGACCAGCGGGCTCGGCGTCGGGGTCCCCGGCACCCCCGCCACCTGGCGCGCCGCCCTCGACTCCTGGGGCACCCGCCCGCTGCGCCAACTCCTCAAGCCCGCAGAGAAGCTGGCCCGCGAGGGCTTCGCCGTGGACGAGACCTTCCGGGCCCAGACCGCGGCCAACGAGGCCCGCTTCCGGGACTTCCCCGATACCGCGCGGCTGTTCCTGCCCGGCGGGGCCCTGCCCGTGGTCGGCAGCACCTTCAAGAACCCCGAACTGGCCGCCACGTACGCCGAACTGGGCCGTACCGGCACCCGCTCCCTCTACCGCGGCCCGCTCGCCCGCGACATCGTCCGCACCGTCCGCACGCCCCCCGTGGACCCGGCCGCCACCCGCACCGTCCGGCCCGGCGACCTGACCGCCGCGGACCTGTCCTCGTACACCGTTACACGGCAGGCCCCCACCCGGCTGCGCTACCGCGGGCTCGACGTGTACGGCATGGCGCCCTCCTCCTCCGGCGGCACCACCGTCGGCGAGGCCCTGAACATCCTGGAGCGCTCCGACCTGCGCCGGCTGTCCCCGGCCCAGTACCTGCACCGCTTCATCGAGGCCTCCCGGATCTCCTTCGCCGACCGCGGCCGCTGGGTGGGCGACCCCGCCTTCGAGGACGTGCCGACCCGCGAACTGCTCTCGCAGCGGTTCGCCGACGCCCGCGGCTGCCTGATCGACCCGGCCAGGGCCCTGACCAGCCCGCTGGCGCCCGGCGACCCGCGCCGGCCGGTGCCCTGCGCCACGACCGGCCGGGCGGCCCCGACCACGTACGAGGGCGAGAACACCACGCACCTGACCACGGCCGACCGCTGGGGCAACGTGGTCTCGTACACGCTGACCATCGAGTCCACCGGCGGCAGCGCGATCACCGTCCCCGGCCGCGGCTTCCTGCTCAACAACGAGCTGACGGACTTCTCCTTCGCCCCGGCCGCCCCCGGGGTCCCCGACCCGAACCTGCCCGGACCGGGCAAGCGCCCGCGCTCCTCGATGTCCCCGACCATCGTGCTCGACCACGGCCGGCCGGTGCTCGCGGTGGGCTCCCCGGGCGGCGCCACCATCATCACCACCGTGCTGCAGACCCTGACCGGGCACCTCGACCGCGGGCTGCCGCTGGTCGAGGCCATCGCGGCCCCCCGGGCCAGCCAGCGCAACCAGACCACCACCGAACTCGAACCGGGCCTGTGGAACAGCCCGTTGAAGGCCGAGCTGGAGGCGCTGGGGCACGGCTTCCGGCTCAACCCGGAGATCGGCGCGGCCACCGGCGTCCAGCGGCTGCCGGACGGCCGCTGGCTGGCCGCGGCCGAGACCACCCGGCGCGGCGGCGGCTCCGCCATGGTCGTCAGGCCGCACGGGAGGCCGTGAGCGGCGCGGGTTTGAGCGGCTCGCGGGCCCGAGCGGCCTGGGGGTCCGGGCCGTACGGATCACAAGGCGGTCAGGATCCGCGGGCCGGCGGCGGTGACCGCGACGGTGTGCTCGGCGTGTGCCGCGCGGCTGCCGTCCAGCGTGCGCAGCGTCCAGCCGTCGGCGTCGGGCCGCCAGTCGTCCCCGCCGCCCGCGATCACCATCGGCTCGATGGCGAGGACCATGCCGGGGCGCAGCTTCGCGCCGCGCCCCGGCGGGCCCTCGTTGGGCACCCCGGGGTCCTCGTGCAGGCTGCGCCCCACCCCGTGGCCTCCGAACCCGTCCGGGATGCCGTAGCCCGCGGCCCGGCAGACCCGGCCGACGGCGTGGGCGATGTCCCCGATGCGGTTGCCCGGCACGGCCGCGGCGATCCCGGCCCGCAGCGCCGCCTCGGCGGCCCCGATCAGGTCGAGGTCCGCGGGCCGGCCCGGTCCGACCGTGAAGCTGGCGGCGGAGTCCCCGACCCAGCCGTCGAGCACCGCCCCGCAGTCCACGCTGACGAGGTCCCCGTCGCGCAGCCGGTACTCCCCGGGGATGCCGTGCACGATCGCGTCGTTGACGGAGATGCAGACGGCCGCGGGGAAGGGCACGGGGGCGAAGGAGGGCCGGTAGCCGAGGAAGGGCGAGCGCGCGCCCTCCCGCTCCAGCACCTCCCGGGCCACGGCGTCCAGCTCGGCCAGCCGGGTCCCGGCCGCGGCGGCCTCCCGTACGGCCGCCAGCGTGCGGGCCACGACGCGCCCCGCACTGCGCATCCGCGCGATCTCCTCAGGAGTCTTGATCTTGATCATGCCAATTACTATACCGGTATGAGTATCCCGGTACGAGAATACCGGTATGACTATGCCGGTATTACCATGGCGGCATGGTGCGCACCCCCCTCACCCCCGAAGAGCGCGAGCGCGGCGAGCGCCTCGGCGCGCTGCTGCGCGAGGCCCGCGGCTCCCGCAGCATGGTCGAGGTGGCCGCCCAGGCCGGCCTCTCCGCCGAAACCCTGCGCAAGATCGAGACCGGCCGGGCCCCCACCCCCGCCTTCTTCACCGTCGCCGCGGTCGCCGGGGCCCTCGGCATCTCCATGGACGAACTCAGCCGGCGCTGCGCCCTGCTGCCCGCCTGAGCCGTCTCCTCGGGGCGGTCCCGGCCCCCGCCGGATCCGGAAGGAGCGGCCTGGCGGCCGTTCGGCGCAATCCCCGGTGCGGCGGCGCCCCGGCGGGGCATCGCTGAACACGTGTCTGCACTGAACGCATCCAAAAGGCTCGGTCTCGGCCTTCTCGGCGGGATGCTCGCGACGGGCCTGCTGCTCGCCGCCTGCGCCGCCCCGGAGGGCCATGCCGCGGAGAGCCGCACCGCCGGCCCCGCCGGGGGCCGCACCGGGTATCCCGCGGGTCCTGCCACCGGTCCCGTGACCGGTCCTGCGCCCGGCCCCGCAGGCGGTCCCGGCGGCGCCCGCGGCCCCGCCGCGGCGGCCCGCCCCCTCACCGCCTCCGCCCTCCTGCGGCCCGCCGCCGCGGCTGCGGCCTTCCGCCACCCCGGGGTGGTCGTCGGCAGTGAGCAGCTCGCCCGCGCCCGCGAGATGGTGGCCCTCGGCCGGGAGCCGTGGAGCTCCGCGTACCGGCAGGTGCTGGCCAGCCCGTATGCCGCCCCCGACTACGCCGCGTACCCCGCCGAGACCGTCCACTGCCCCTTCAACGCGGGCCCGCGCGCCTGCCTCGACGAACGCCAGGACGCCCTGGCCGCCTACACCCACGCCCTGCTCTGGTCCCTCACCGGCAAGACCGCCCACGCCGCCAGGTCCGCCGAGATCATGGACGCCTGGTCGGCCGTCATGAAGGGCCACACGGGCGACAACTCCGGCCTCCAGGCCGCCTGGTCGGGCGCCACCTGGGCGCGCGCCGCCGAACTGCTGCGCGCCGGGTACCCCGACTGGCCCGCGGAGCGCGCCGACCGCTTCGGCGCCATGCTGCGTACGGCGTACCTGCCCGCCGTCCGCGACCGGGTGCCGCACTTCAACGGCAACTGGGAACTGGCCATGACCGACGCCTCGATGGCCATCGCCGTCTTCCTCGACGACCGCGAGGTCTTCGAGGAGTCCCTCGCCCGCTTCCGCGACCGCGTGCCCGCGTACTTCTACCTGGCCTCGGACGGCCCGCAGCCCAAGGCGCCCGCCGGGGCCGGACTCGACACCCCGGAGCGGATCCGCGCGTACTGGTTCGGGCAGGAGACCTTCCGGGACGGCCTGGCCCAGGAGACCTGCCGCAACCTGATGCACGTCGGGTACGCCTTCGCCGCCACCGCCCATATCGCCGAGACCGCCTGGCTCCAGGGCGTGGACCTGTACGGCGAGCAGGCCGAACGCCTCACCAGGGCACTGGAGTTCCACTCCGGCTACCAGCTCGGCGAGGAGGCCCCCGACTGGCTGTGCGGCGGCACGCTGGAGCGCACGATGGGCCCGGACCTGGAGGTGGCCCTCGCCCACTACGAGGGGCGTACGGGCGCGGCCCTGCCGCTGACGCGGAAGCTGGCCGAGCAGACCCGCCCCGCCGGTACGGACGACCTCTTCGTGGCCTGGGAGACCCTCACCCACGCCGCACCCCCGGCGGCCGCCGGGACGGCCCCGGTCCCGGCGGCGCCCTGATCCCGTCCCTCCGTCGGCCCGTCCGTCGGCCCGCCGCCCCGGGCGGGCCGACGCGCGGCCGCCGTCAAGCTTTGAGACTCCCGTAGCCCGCCCGTAACACCCGTGCGGTGCAATGCCCGGATGGACAGCGGAGCGGAAGCGACAGAGTCAGTCAGTCCGGTACGCCAACTCGCTTTTTTTCTGCGCGAGTTGACCTCCCTCCTCGATCCCGCGACCGGCTGGTACGCGGAGTTCCTCAGACGTGATCCGCAGGGCGTGCGCGCCTGTCTCGACGGAACCGCCGTCCCGCCCTGGGACGTGGTGGACTCCCTGCTCCACGACCTGTCCGCGCTGCGCGGACCGCAGCGCACGGCCGCGTACGCGGCGCGGGCCCTCGGGCTCCGCGCGGCAGCCGTCGCCGCCTGGGACCGGCGGCCCGGCGGGGCGGCGGAACTGGCCGCCCTCCGGGAGGCGGTGGGCGCCCAGCGGGAGCGGGCCCTTGCCGCCCGCCGGGACCTGGACGCACAGCTGTACGCCGCGGCGGGCCCGGAGGAGTCGGACCGGATCTCCGGCGAACTCGCCTGGATCCAGGACGACCTGACCCGCGCCGAGGCCCGCACCGCCGACCTGACCGCCCGCCTCGACCGCCTCCCCGCCACCGGCCCGGCCCGCGCCCCCGCCGCAGCCCCGGATCCCGGCGCCGCCCCGACCCCCGACGCGAGCGCGGACCCCGCCACGGGCTCCGGGCCGGGTACGGATGCCGGCACCAGCACCCACCCGGCCCCGTACCCCGACCCGCTCTTCGACACGGGCCCGCTCTTCGGCGCGGGTCCGGACCACGGCACCGGCCCGCTCTTCGGCGCGGGCCCGGCCTTCGGACCGGGAGCCGGCGCCGGTGCAGGTGCCGGTGGCCCCGCGCACCACGGGCCTGCCGGTGGCCCGTACCCGTCCGGGCCGGCGGCAGCCCCCGTACCCGCGGGCCTCGCCGACGGCACTCCGCCCGCCCGGATCCGGCCCGCACGCGCGCCCGGGCAGGGGCAGGGGGACGGGGAGCGGTACGGGAGCGGCGGCGAAGGGCACGGGGACGGGGAGCGCGCCGCCGTGCCGCGGCAGCGGGCGATCGGCGGGACCGGGCGCTGGTTCCGCTCCGGCGGGCGGGCCGCGGGCGGGGCCCGGTTCGCCGGGGCCCCGGAGGCCGCGGCCGCCGCGCCGGCCCTGCCGGTCCCGGACACCGCCCCCGCCCCGCCGCGGCGCGGGGCCCGCTACGCCCCCGCCGGCCCCCCGGTGCCCGTACCGGAGCGCGACGCGGAGGCCGGACCGGAGTCCGTACCCGCGCCCCTGCCCCTGCCCGGGTACGCGCCGGAGTCCGGCCCCGGGTGGGCCGCGGATCCCGGCGCCGCCCTCCCCGCCCCGGGCGCGGGCGCCGGTCCCGACGGGCCCGCGCTCGTCGCCGGGCTCGTCGCGCTCCGCGCGCAGGGGCGTACCGGCGAGGCGCACGGGCTGCTGTGCGAGGCCGCCGCGTGGCCGCCCGAGCTGCTGCCCGCACTCGCCCGGCACCTGGAGCGGGCCGGGCGCGGCGCCGACTGGGCCACCCTGCTCTGGGAGGCGGCCTCGCTGCCCTCCGGGCGGCTCGCGGCCGTCGCCGCCGCCCTCGCCGCGGCCGGGCGGGAGGCCGACTGCGGCCGGCTGCTGCGCCAGGGCGTGGCCCGGCCCGCCGCCGAGATAGCGGACGCGGCCCTGGTGCTCAGCGCCGCCGGGCGGGACCACGAGGCCTCGGCCCTGCTCGGGGCCTTCGTGCGGGTCCGGACGGCGGAGGACTCCGCCCGGCTGGCCCGGCAGGACCCCCACCGGCTGGCCCCGCGGCTGCTGACGGAGGCCCGCGCGGTGTCCGAGAGCCGCCACCGCGACCTGGTGCACGCCCTGCGGGTGGCGGGAGTGCCGGTGGCCTGAGGCGGGAGCGGGCCCGGCGCGGGTCCGGAGCGGGCCCGGAACAGGGCAGGAGCAGGGCAGGAGCGGGGCGGCTGGAGCGGGCCCGGAAGGCGGGTGCCGGTGGCCTGAACTGTCCGCCCGGTGCCCGTTCCCGATCGCCGCCGGGCCGAACATGATCGACTCTGCGGGTTGGCGGTGATGGTCTTGCCCCGGCCCCGGACGGGGCTTACGTTCTCCTATCTACGCAATGCGTCTACGTGCGTAGAAGGCTCTCTGACGTCCCGTCGAAGGAGCAGCTCATGGCCCACGTCGTCCGCGCCGCCCTCGTCCAGGCCACCTGGACGGGCGACACCGAATCCATGATCGCCAAACACGAGGAGCACGCCCGGGCCGCCGCCCGCGACGGCGCCCGGATCATCGGGTTCCAGGAGGTCTTCAACGCCCCGTACTTCTGCCAGGTGCAGGAGCCGGAGCACTACCGCTGGGCCGAGCCCGTCCCCGACGGGCCCACGGTCCGCCGCATGCAGGACCTCGCCCGCGAAACCGGCATGGTGATCGTCGTGCCCGTCTTCGAGGTCGAGCAGTCCGGCCTCTACTACAACACCGCCGCCGTCATCGACGCCGACGGCAGCTACCTCGGCAAGTACCGCAAGCACCACATCCCCCAGGTCAAGGGCTTCTGGGAGAAGTACTACTTCCGCCCGGGCAACCTCGGCTGGCCCGTCTTCGACACCGCGGTCGGCAAGGTCGGCGTGTACATCTGCTACGACCGGCACTTCCCGGAGGGCTGGCGCGCGCTCGGCCTCGCCGGGGCCCAGATCGTCTACAACCCCTCCGCCACCCACCGCGGCCTGTCCTCCTACCTCTGGCAGCTGGAGCAGCCCGCCGCGGCCGTCGCCAACGAGTACTTCGTCGCCGCGATCAACCGGGTCGGCCAGGAGGAGTACGGGGACAACGACTTCTACGGGACGAGTTACTTCGTGGACCCGCGCGGCCGCTTCGTCGGGGACCCGGCCAGCGACAAGGAGGAGGAACTCCTCGTCCGCGACCTGGACTTCGACCTGATCGAGGAGGTCCGCAACCAGTGGGCCTTCTACCGCGACCGCAGGCCCGACGCGTACGGAGGACTGGTCCAGCCGTGATCACACCCCTGTCCCTGCACAGCCGCCACCGGTCCGTGCTGCCCGACTGGCTCGCCCTGTACTACGACCGCCCGATCGAGCTGACCCACGGCGAGGGCCGGCACGTCTGGGACGCCGACGGGAACCGCTACCTCGACTTCTTCGGCGGCATCCTCACCACCATGACCGCGCACGCCCTGCCCGAGGTCACCAAGGCCGTCGCCGAGCAGGCCGCCCGGATCGTGCACTCCTCCACGCTCTACCTCAACCGGCCGATGGTCGAACTGGCCGAGCGGGTCGCCGCCCTCTCCGGGATCCCCGACCCGCGGGTCTTCTTCACCACCTCCGGCACGGAGGCCAACGACACCGCCCTGCTGCTGGCCACCGCCTACCGGCGCTCCAACCAGGTCCTGGCCATGCGCAACAGCTACCACGGCCGGTCCTTCGCCACCGTGTCGATCACGGGCAACCAGGGCTGGTCCCCGACCAGCCTGTCCCCCCTCCAGACCCACTACGTGCACGGCGCCGTCCGCAGCCGCGGCCCCTTCGCCGGCCTCACCGACGAGCGGTTCACCGAGGCCTGCCTCGCCGACCTGGAGGACGTGCTCGGCCAGGCCCGCGGCGGCATCGCCGCCCTGATCGCCGAACCGGTCCAGGGAGTCGGCGGGTTCACCTCCCCGCCCGACGGGCTGTACGCCGCCTTCCGCCAGGTCCTCGACCGGCACGGCATCCTGTGGATCAGCGACGAGGTGCAGACCGGCTGGGGCCGCACCGGCGACCACTTCTGGGGCTGGCAGGCCCACGCGCAGAACGGCCCGCCGGACATCCTCACCTTCGCCAAGGGCATCGGCAACGGCATGTCCATCGGCGGGGTCGTCGCCCGCGCCGAGATCATGAACTGCGTGGACACCAACTCCATCTCCACCTTCGGCGGTTCGCCCGTCACCATGGCAGCCGGCCTCGCCAACCTCGGCTACCTCCTCGAACACGACCTCCAGGGCAACGCCCGCCGGGTCGGCGGTCTGCTGCTGGAGCGGCTGCGCGCCGCCTGCGCCGGACACGCGCACGTCCGCGAGGTCCGCGGCCGCGGCCTGATGGCCGGCATCGAACTCGTCCACCCCGGCACCGACCGCGCCCACCCGCAGGCGGCCGCGGCCGTACTCGAAGCCGCCCGCGAACGGGGCCTGCTGCTCGGCAAGGGCGGCGGGCACAACACCAGCGTGCTGCGCATCGCACCCCCGATGACCCTCACCGTCGCCGAGGCGGAAGAGGGCGCAGCGATCCTCGAAGCAGCCCTGAACACCCTCTAACCCGAGGCGCCTTCGCAGGGTGCGGGGCGCCGCGAGCGCCCCGCACACCCCGAACGCCCGGGCCGACCGGGAGACTTGGGAGACCAGGCATGAGCACCCGCACCCTGATCCGCGGCGGCCTCGTCGTCACCGCCGCCGACGAGGTCCACGCCGACGTACTGATCGAGGACGGCCGGATCGCCGCCCTGGCCGCCCACGGCTCGGCCGCCGCCGAGGCCTGGACCGCCCCCCGTGTGCTCGACGCCACCGGAAAGTACGTCATCCCGGGCGGCGTCGACGCGCACACGCACATGGAACTGCCCTTCGGCGGCACCTCCGCCTCCGACACCTTCGAGACCGGCACCCGCGCCGCCGCCTGGGGCGGCACCACCACCATCGTGGACTTCGCCGTCCAGACCGCCGGCCGCTCCCTGCGCGAGGGCCTGGACGCCTGGTACGCCAAGGCCGACGGCAACTGCGCCGTCGACTACGGCTTCCACATGATCCTCTCGGACGTCAACGAGCACACCCTCAAGGAGATGGACCTGCTGGTCGGGGAGGGGATCACCTCCTTCAAGCTGTTCATGGCCTACCCGGGGGTCTTCTACAGCGACGACGGGCAGATCCTGCGGGCCATGCAGCGGGCCTCCGGCAACGGCGGGCTGATCATGATGCACGCCGAGAACGGCATCGCGATCGACGTGCTCGTCGAACAGGCCCTGGCCCGCGGCGAGACCGACCCCCGCTACCACGGGGAGGTGCGCAAGGCCCTCCTGGAGGCCGAGGCCACCCACCGGGCGATCCAGCTGGCCCGGGTGGCGGGCTCCCCGCTGTACGTGGTGCACGTGTCGGCGCAGGAGGCGGTGGCCGAGCTGGCCGCGGCCCGGGACCTGGGGCTGCCGGTCTTCGGGGAGACCTGTCCGCAGTACCTGTTCCTGTCCACCGACAACCTGGCCGAGCCGGACTTCGAGGGCGCCAAGTACGTCTGCTCCACGCCGCTGCGCCCCCGCGAGCACCAGGCGGCGCTGTGGCGGGGGCTGCGGACGAACGACCTCCAGGTGGTCTCCACCGACCACTGCCCGTTCTGCTTCCGCGGGCAGAAGGAGCTGGGCCGGGGGGACTTCTCGAAGATCCCCAACGGGCTGCCGGGGGTGGAGAACCGCATGGACCTCCTCCACCAGGCCGTCGTGGACGGGCACATCAGCCGCCGCCGCTGGATCGAGATCGCCTGCGCGAGCCCGGCCCGGATGTTCGGCCTGTACCCGCGCAAGGGCACCATCGCCCCGGGATCCGACGCCGACGTCGTCCTCTACGATCCGCACGCCGAGCAGGTCATCTCCGCCGAGACGCACCACATGAACGTGGACTACTCGGCGTACGAGGGCAGGCGGATCACCGGACGCGTAGACACGGTCCTCTCCCGCGGCGAACTCGTCATCGAGGGAGGCGAGTTCACCGGGCGTACCGGACACGGCGCCTTCCTCCACCGCTCCACGAGCCAGTACCTCTGATCCTGCGTCACCAGCTAAGGAGTGGCATGGACTTCGGTCTCGTCCTGCAGACGGACCCGCCCGCCTCCCAGGTCGTCAGCCTGATGAAGCGCGCCGAGCGCAACGGGTTCCGCTACGGCTGGACCTTCGACTCGGCCGTGCTCTGGCAGGAACCCTTCGTCATCTACAGCCAGATCCTCGCCAACACGCAGAAGCTGCACGTCGGCCCGATGGTCACCAACCCCGGCACCCGTACCTGGGAGGTGACCGCCTCCACCTTCGCCACCCTCAACGACATGTACGGCAACCGCACCGTCTGCGGGATCGGCCGCGGCGACTCCGCCATGCGCGTGGCCGGCCGCGCCCCCAACACCCTGGCCCGGCTGGGCGAGGCCATCGACGTCATCCGCGACCTCGCCGAGGGCCGGGAGGCCGAGGTCGACGGCAAAGCGCTCCGCATCCCCTGGATCAAGGACGGGAAGCTCCCCGTCTGGATGGCCGCGTACGGTCCCAAGGCCCTCGCCCTCACCGGGCAGAAGGCCGACGGGTTCATCCTCCAGCTCGCCGACCCGTTCCTCACGGAGTGGATGGTCAAGGCCGTACGGCAGGCCGCGACCGACGCCGGCCGCGACCCGGCGTCGGTGGCCATCTGCGTGGCCGCCCCCGCGTACGTGACGCAGGACGACAGCCCCGCGGCCCTGGCCCACGCCCGCGACCAGTGCCGCTGGTTCGGCGGCATGGTCGGCAACCACGTCGCGGACCTGGTCTCCCGCTACGGCGAGCACTCCGCGATGGTCCCCGAGGAGCTCACCGCGTACATCAAGGACCGGCACGGCTACGACTACAGCCACCACGGCCGCGCCGGGAACCCCTCCACCGACTTCGTCCCCGACGAGATCGTCGACCGCTTCTGCCTCCTGGGCCCGGCCGAGGCCCACATCACCAAACTCCGCCACCTGCGCGACCTGGGCGTCGACCAGTTCGCCGTCTACGACATGCACGACGCCCGCGAGACGACCATCGACGCGTACGGCGCCTCCGTCATCCCGGCCCTGCGCACCCCCTGACCCGGCCGCCCGGTGCCGCCGGACCGGCGGCGGCGCTGGGGATCGGGGCGCGGGCATGGTGTGATGGGGGCATGATCGAAGAATTTCTTGCACACCGGCTGTCCGATGTCGAGGAAGCCGTCCGCGCCGCGGCGGCCGCCGAGATCATGCCGCGGTTCCGGAAGCTCGCCGAGGACGAAGTCGACCACAAGAGCGGCCCCCACGACCTCGTGACCGCCGCGGACCGGCTCGCCGAGGAGCACCTCACGGCCTCCCTCACCAAACTGCTGCCCGGCTCCGCGGTCGTGGGGGAGGAGGCCGTACACGCCGACCCCGCCGTCTACGGCGCCCTGCGCGGGGACGCCCCCGTGTGGATCGTCGACCCGGTCGACGGCACCCGGCAGTTCGTCCACGGCGAACCCGCCTTCTGCACCCTCGTGGCCCTCGCCCTGCACGGCGAGATCCTCGCCTCCTGGACCCTCGCCCCCGCCCTGGACGAACTCGCCACCGCCGTCCGCGGCGCGGGCGCGTACGTCAACGGGCAGCGGATCAGCGCCGGTTCGCCGGAGCCGGGCGCCGAGCTGCGCGTCGCCACCGCCCACCCCCTGTACACCAGCGACCGCGACAAGCAGGCCCTGGCCCGCCTCCAGGTCCCCGGAATCGCCCCGCGGGCCTGCGGATCGGCCGGACTCGAGTACCTGAAGGTGGCCCGCGGCGAGATGGACGCCCTGGCCTTCACCTGGCCCTCGGCCTGGGACCACGCCGCCGGACTGCTCCTGGTCGCCGAGGCGGGCGGGGCGCAGACCACGGTCGCCGGCGAACCCTTCCGGGTGGACCGCGACAACGCCCTGCCCTTCGCGGTCGCCCGCGACCGCGCCACCGCCGAGCGGGTCCGGGACCTGCTCAGGGGATAGTCGTGGAGCCCCTCGAGGGCGGCCCCATATCCTGGGGCCAGTGCCGCCCGGCGACGAAGGAGTCATGAGGTGCCGTCGATTCTCGATGCGGTCGTGGTGGGGGCGGGGCCCAACGGGCTCACGGCCGCCGTCGAACTGGCCAGGCGCGGCTTCTCCGTCGCCGTCTTCGAAGCCCGGGACACGGTCGGCGGCGGTGCGCGCACCGAGGAGCTGACGCTGCCGGGCTTCCGGCACGACCCCTGCGCCGCGGTGCACCCGCTCGGCGCGGGCTCCCCGGTCTTCAAGACCATGCCGCTGGACCGCTACGGGCTGGAGTGGCTGCACGCCCCGCTGCCGATGGCACACCCCTTCGACAACGGCACCGCCGCCGTCCTGGCCCGCTCCGCGGCCGAGACCGCCGCCTCCTTCGGCCCCCGCGACGCGGGCGCCTACCGGCGGCTGGTCGAGCCCTTCCTCGGCCGCTGGGACACCCTGGCCCGGGACTTCATGTCCCTCCCCGGAACGGCCCTGCCCCGCGACCCGGTCACCCTGGCCCGGTTCGGGCTGGCCGGGCTGCCGCCCTCGACCTGGCTGCTGAGCCGCTTCCGCGACGAGCGGGCCCGCGCCCTGTTCGCGGGCCTCGTCGCCCACGTGATCGCCCCCCTCGGCGGGATCGGCACCGGCGCGGTCGGCCTGGTCTTCGCCCTCGCCGCCCACGAGAACGGCTGGCCCATGCCCCGCGGCGGCTCCCAGTCCCTCTCGGACGCCCTCGCCGGCTACCTCCGGGACCTCGGCGGCGAGATCCACACCGGCGTCGAGGTCAAACGCCTCGACGAACTCCCGCCCGCCCGCGCCTACATCTTCGACACCTCGCCCACCGCCCTCGCCCGGATCGCCCGCCTCGGCAACGCGTACGGCGGGTACCGGTACGGGGCCGGCGTGTTCAAGATCGATTACGCTCTGTCCGGCCCGGTGCCGTGGACCGCACCCGAGGCCCGCCGGGCCGGCACCGTGCAGATCGGGCCGCGGCTGCGCGATATCGACGCCGCCCTGCAACTGGCCAGCGGCGGCCGGGCCCCCCGCAACCCCTTCCTGATCACCGCCCAGCCCAGCCTGGTGGACCCCGGCCGCGCCCCCGAGGGCAAGCACGTCTTCTGGGCGTACGGGCACGTCCCGCACGGTTGGGACGGAGACCTCACCGAGGCCGTGGAGCGGCAGATCGAACGCTTCGCCCCCGGATTCCGCGACCTGGTCCTCGCCCGGGCCACCGCCGGCCCGCCCCAACTCGCCCTCCACAACGCCAACTACGTCGGCGGCGACATCGCCTGCGGCTCCGCCGCGGGCCTGCGGCTCCTGCTGCGCCCCCGGCCCACCCTGCGCCCGTACGCCACCGCCCACCCGGCCGTCTACCTCTGCTCCTCCGCCACCCCGCCCGGCCCGGGCGTCCACGGCATGTCCGGCCACAACGCGGCGAAGGCGGTCTGGCGACGGCTGCGCGCCGGCCTCTGAGGAACGCGCAACGCCCCGGCCGGAGCCGGGGCGCTGTGCGGGGGCGCGGGTCAGTGGAACTTGTAGCCGCCCGAGCCGGCGGCGCGGACCGAACCGACGCTGGAGCAGTACGCGTAGGACCAGTTGCCGCTGGTGGTGGTCACGCCGTAGACGGTCTTGCCGTTCTGGCACTTCGCGTAGGCGGAGTAGGCCCTCGAGGTGTTGGTGCACTTGACGCCGAACGTGGCCTGGTCCTGCCACGTCGTGCAGTTGGGCGCGGCGCTGGCGGCGCCCCCGCTGAAGACGACCGCGGAAGCGGCGATGGTGGCGGCGGCAAAGGCGCTGGCAAAGGATCGCATCATGACTGCATGACTCCGGTATCGGAAATGTAATTCGAGAATGCGGACGCGCTCTCGATCTCTTCGTATTCCGCCGCGATTCCCGATTCGTATGTCCCTGGGGAATGCGGCGGCGAGGAGCAGTAGAGCAGCAGCTCAGCGCCCTCGCCAGGGCGCTGAGCTGCATCTCGAGCGGAGTCTTGGAGTCCTTCCAGTGGGGGACTACCGGTCGCGCAGTTGGTTTTCCGATTCAGGAAACGGGATTCTTTGTCCCGTTTTCCGGTGCTGAATTACGGCGGCCCGTCCCGGCATTCGGACGGTCGTGGCGGGTGTTTCCGCCACCGGCTGTCGAATTCCGGCGGGTGCCCGCCCGCCGCGCCTCAGGTGGCCAGCAGGCGGTTGAAGAAGGACCGGTAGCGCTGGAGGGCGACGCGGAGCTCCTCGGTGGCGGGTTCGCCGCCGCCCTGCCACTGCCCGTCGAGCTCCTGCTTGTGCTCGGAGAAGTTCGCCGCCAGGTGCTGCATCACCGAGGCGACGAGGGCGTCGGCGGCGCGCACCGAGTCCTGGGGGTCGTCCACGAAACCGGCCTGGATGCGGCTCCACCGCTCGCGGAACGCGTCCGCCTCGGCGCGAGCCATGAGCGGCTCCTGCCGCGCGCCGTCGCCGTCCGCGGCCGGGTCGCCGTCCGTGGCCGGGCTCCCGCCGTCGTCCGCGGTCGGGCTCCGGCCCTCGTCCCCGGCCGGGTCGCCGTCCGGTGCCGGGCTCCCCTCTTCGTCCCGAACCGGGGAGCGGTCGCCGCCGCCCGCCACTCCTGCGGTGAGCCCGCCTTCGGCGGCCGCCTCGCCCGGGTACACGGCCGGCCCGCCGTCCTCCCGCGCTCCGTCCCGTGCGGGGTCCCGTACGCCGTCCCGGTCCCCGTCCTGCCCGGCCGCCTGCTGCCGGGCGAGGTCCTCGGTGGTCAGGGCCCGGTCGCCGTCGGCGCCGTCGTGGCCGGCGCCTTCGCGGTAGGTGGTCTCGTCTCGCATGGCGCTCACCCGTTCCTCGAAGGGCCGGCAGGGGTCAGGAGCTCGTCGAACAGGGCCCGGTAGTGGACCATCGCCCCGCGCAGCTCCTCGGTCGTGGCCCGGCCGCCGGAGCCCTCGCGGACCTGGACGTCGTGGGCCCGCCGGTAGTGCTCCAGCGTCTCGCCGTGCTCCACGGACAGGTCGCGCACCCGCTGCTCGTACCCCTCCGTGGGGTAGCCGCGGTCGCGCATGACCCGGGTCACGAGGGCGTCCGCCTCCCGGACCGTCTCGCCGGGGCTGTCCACGAACCGCTCCTGCACCCGGGTCCACTCCTCCGCGTACTTTCGCCGGTCGGCGGCGGGCAGTTCGCGCAGATCGAGTTCTTCGTGCCGCTGCCGGCGGCTGTGCAGCTCCCTGTCGGCCGCCAGGACGCCGCCCTCCTCCTCCGCCACGCGCCGGTACTCCGCGCCGAACTCCCGCTGGAGCCTGCGGTGGCGCAGGTACGCGGCGAGCCCGGTCAGCAGGGCGACCAGGACGATGGCCGAGGGGATGACGATGGCGAGCAGGGTTCCCGTTGACATCGTGTCCTCCCGAGGCCTCAGCCGGTGTGCTCAGGCCCGCGCCTGCCCGGCGGGGGCGGCGCCAAACCGGCCGCCCGGAGGCGTCCCCGTGGCCTTGGGGGCCCGTAAACCGGGTAGGCGCGCGGACGTGCAGGCCCCCCGCCGACGGGGGGCCGCCGCGGAAGGAGCGAGGCGATGAACGCGATGGACCAGGGCGGAGCGGGCGGGGTCCCGCTCGGTGACGCCGATCCGCACGGCCGCCGCCCGGAGGCGGGCGGGGGCGGCAGGAAGGCCGGAGGGGAGCACGCGGGCGGGCAGAAGACCGGCGGCGGGGAGACGCCGGGCCGGGACGAGGCGGGCGGGGAGAAGGCGCCCACCGTCACCCCGACCAAGGACAACGCCGGTGCGCGGGGCCGCCGCGCGGAGGACCGGTCCGGCGCGCAGTGGGAGCCCGCGGCCCCTGGTACGGGCAAGAGCCCGGAGGAGCTGAAACTCCTCCAGGACGACCTGCGGCGCGAGCGCGAACAGACCGAGGCGCGGGAGCGCGGCCGGGAGCGCGGCTGAGCGTACGGACGGCCCGCGGCCCCGGTGTTCCCGCCGGGGGCCGCGGGCCGCGGTGCGGGCCCGGCTCACATGTGCGGCATGCCGTAGTAGCGCCCGAACTGCTCGAGGTAGCCCTGCTCGTACTTCGGCTGCTGCCCGGCGTCCTCCGGGGCGTCCCGCTTCGCCTCGAACTCCGGGGCGTCCTTGATCTGGTCCTTCGTGCGGTTGACGTAGACCTTCTCCTCGGCGGTGTCGATGCGGCTGATCGTGCCCGCGGGCAGCAGCACCTTCTTACCGAAGATCCACACTCCGGTGTCCACGACCAGGTAGGAGGAGCCGACCTCCTCGGAGTGCTCGTCGATGGTGCCGATGCCGCCGTCGGTCGCCTCGACCTTGTAGCCGACGATGTCGAGGCCCTGCCGGTAGCCGGTGTCGGGGTGGTAGTGCCAGATGGTCCGCTCGGACATGGGGTGCCTCCGTGGCAACTCGGTTGTAGGGCCGAGTGGTTCGGCCCTCGTGCGGTCTTCAGCGGGTACGGCGGCGCCCGTCGTGCCCCTCGTGCGGCGGGACGTACGCGATGCACTCGACGTCGATCTGGTCGGCCAGTTCGGCCAGGACGCCCGCCAGGGCCCGCAGGGTCGTCGGGTCGAGCTCCGTCGCGCCCTCCTCGTCGGCGTCGATCCAGCCGCCCGCGATCCGCCGCAGCAGGGCGGTGACCTCGGCGGCCGGGATGAGCACGGTGCCGCCGGAGGTGGTGACCAGGGGGATCGAGGTGGTCACGGCACTGCCCTCAGGGGTCCCGGTCCGCGCGCGGCGGATCCGGTACGGCCCCGCGCATCGCGGGGTCGCGGGGCGTGCGCTCCGCGGAGCCGTCCCCGGAACCGTCCGCACCACCGCCCGATGCCGGCCGGTCCGGTCCGGGGGAGGTGTCGCGGATCTGCTCCTCGCGCCCCAGGCCGGGCGCCTGCCGCTTGTCGGCCATCCCGCCGCCGTCCTCCCGGCCCTCGCCCTGCCTGCTGCCGCCTTGCCTGCCCTCGCCCTGCCTGCTGCCGCCCATGGCGCTCCACGCTCCTCGGGTCGCGGTCCATCCCCCGCTACGGGTGCGGCTAACCCGCCAGCGCACCCCCAAACCCCTCCGTCACGCCGGTACGTCGTCCTCCCCGCCACCCGCGGCCCCCCGCGCCCGCAGGGCGGGCGGCAGCAGGTGGGACCGGCGCGGCCGGTCCGCGTCCTCGCGCGCCGCGCGTACGGCGTCCAGCGGCGGGGCCCCCGCCCCGGCCCCCGTCCGCGAGGGCGCGCCGGGCGCCCGGCCGTGGTCGTCGGCCGTGCCGCCCTCGTGCAGCGGACGCGGCCGCCCGCCATCCGCGGGCGCGGCGCCGGCGCGCGTACCCCGCGCTCCACCGCCGCCGGCACCGGCCTCCGCCCCGCTCCGGCGCTCGGATCCCACCGCTCCTGCTCCCTGCGGCCCCCTTCCCCCCTCCGGCCCGGTCTCGCGCCCCACCACCGGATCCGGTACGGAGCCCTCGGCGGCCGTCCGCCCCGGCGCCGCCGCCCGGAGCTGCCGGGCCGCCCGCTCCGGGCGGGCCACCGACACCGCCACCCGCCGCAGCCCCGACTCCGGGGCCAGCTCCAGGCACAGCACGGGCCGCCGCGCCCGCACGGCCACGAAGTCCTGCCCGCCGCCCGGCACCCGCCGGAACCCCGCGCAGCGCCCCGGCCGCCACCGCCCCGGCCCGGCCCGCCCGCGCAGGACCCGCCACCAGCTGGGCTCCACGCGCACCTGCCGTACGGCCGCCAGCGGCAGGCGCAGCACCCGCCGGCGCCCGGCCAGCGCCTCCACGGGCCCCAGCCGGACCACCACCTCGCCACCCTCCACCGCTACGCGTGCCATGCCGGTCCACCGTCCTTCCGCGGTCCTCCGCCCCCTCCCGTGCGGCTACCCCCGGCCCGCCCGGCCACCCGCGGAACCCCCACTTCCGCCCGCTCTCGTGCCCGTGGCGCCCGGTAACCCGGCGTAACCCCCGCACCCGGGGCCGCCGGGCGGGTGAGTCCCGTCTCACCCGCCCGGCACGGCTTGTCTGTGCAACTAGTTGCATAGAAAGATCGCTGACCGGACCCCCATCCCGGAAGGCGGAGCCCCATGGCCGAGCAGCTGCTGTTCAACCCGCGCACCTACGACCCCGCGCACTTCGACCCCGAGACGCGCCGCCTGCTGCGCGCCACCGTCGACTGGTTCGAGGAGCGCGGCAAGCGCAGGCTGCTGGAGGACTACCTCACCCGCGCCTGGCTCGGGGACTTCCTCGCCTTCGCCGCGAAGGAGGGCCTGTTCGCCGCCTTCCTCACCCCGGCCGCCGCCGCGACCGGCCCGGACCAGCGCTGGGACACCGCCCGGATCGCCGCCCTCAACGAGATCTTCGGCTTCTACGGGCTCGACTACTGGTACGCCTGGCAGGTGACCATCCTCGGCCTCGGCCCGGTCTGGCAGAGCGAGAACGCCGAGGCCCGCAGCCGCGCCGCCGAACTCCTCTCCCAGGGCGAGGTGTTCGCCTTCGGCCTCTCCGAGCGGACCCACGGCGCCGACATCTACTCCACCGACATGCTCCTGGAGCCCGACGGCAACGGCGGCTTCACCGCCACCGGTTCGAAGTACTACATCGGCAACGGCAACGCCGCCGGACTCGTCTCCGTCTTCGGCCGCCGCACCGACGTGGAGGGCCCCGACGGCTACGTGTTCTTCGCCGCGGACAGCCGCCACCCCGCATACCACCTGGTGCAGAACGTGGTCCACTCCTCCAAGTACGTCAGCGAATTCCGCCTGGAGGACTACCCGGTGGCCGCGGCCGACGTGCTGCACACCGGGCGCGCCGCCTTCGACGCCGCCCTCAACACCGTCAACGTCGGCAAGTTCAACCTGTGCACCGCCTCCATCGGCATCTGCGAGCACGCGATGTACGAGGCCGTCACCCACGCCCACAACCGCATCCTGTACGGCCGCCCCGTCACCGCCTTCCCGCACGTGCGCCGCGAACTCGCCGACGCCTACGTCCGGTTGGTCGGCATGAAGCTCTTCAGCGACCGCGCCGTGGACTACTTCCGCTCGGCCGGGCCCGAGGACCGCCGCTACCTCCTCTTCAACCCGATGACGAAGATGAAGGTGACCACCGAGGGCGAGAAGGTCATCGACCTCATGTGGGACGTCATCGCCGCCAAGGGCTTCGAGAAGGACACCTACTTCGCCAACGCCGCCGTGGAGATCCGCGGGCTGCCGAAGCTGGAGGGCACGGTCCACGTCAACCTCGCCCTGATCCTCAAGTTCATGCGCAACCACCTGCTGGAGCCGGTGGACTACCCCGCCGTCCCGACCCGGCTCGACGCGGCCGACGACGCGTTCCTGTTCCGGCAGGGTCCGGCCCGCGGCCTCGGCTCGGTCCGCTTCCACGACTGGCGCCCGGCCTACGACGCGTACGCGGAGGTGCCCAACGTCGCCCGCTTCCGCGAGCAGGCCGACGCGCTGTGCACCTTCGTCGCCACGATGGCGCCCGACGAGCAGCAGGGGCGCGACCTCGACTTCCTGCTCTCCGTCGGCCAGCTCTTCGCACTCGTCGTGCACGGCCAGCTGATCCTGGAACAGGCGCGGCTGACCGGGCTGGACACGGATGTGCTGGACGAGCTGTTCTCGGTGCTGGTGCGGGACTTCTCGGCGCATGCGGTGGAGTTGCACGGCAAGGACTCGGCCACTGCTGAGCAGCAGGGGTGGGCGCTGGGTGCCGTGCGGAGGCCGGTGGTCGACGGGGCGCGGGCGGCCCGCGTCTGGGCCCGCGTGGAGTCCCTGGCCGGGTCCTACGAAATGGCCCCGTAGCTCCGTCCGCTGCGCGGGGCCTTTCCCCTACCCGCCCCTTCCCGAACTGGGGCTCCGCCCCAGACCCCGCGCCTCAAACGCCGGCGAGGCTGGAGGTATCCAGCCCGCGCGGCGTTTGAGCGCACCGGGCGCGGAGCGCACGGTTCGGGGGTCCGGGGGTCCGGGGGCTTGCCCCCCGGTTTCGGGAAGGGGCGGGTCGGGGAACAGGCCCCGCGCAGCGGACCCGGGTCAGGCGCCCGGGGCCGACCAGATCAGCCGAATCAGCGCCGTACGGTAACCGGCCCGGCCGAACGCGGCAGCCATCGGCCCGTTCCCGGTATCGGTCGTGGCCGTCACCACCCCGGCCCCCGCCCCGGCGTGCACCCGCGTGATCTCCCCGAGGATCTCGTCCACGTACCCCCGCCCCCGCAGCTCCGGCACGACCCCCAGGTACCCCACGTTCCGCCCGTACGGCGTGGCGGACGGGACCGCGAGTCCGGCGAGCGCGCCGTCCGGGGTGCGGGCCAGCCGCCACCAGGAGCGCTCCCCGGGGCAGTCCAGGTAGAAGTCCATCTCCTCGCGCGCGGTCGCCTCCGGCCCGGTACGGGCGAGGCTGCGCCGGGTCTCCCCGTCCAGGCTGCCGACGGCGATCCGCCGGAACGCCTCCAGGAACTCCTCGTCGGAGCCCTCGGTGAAGACGAGCCGGCCCCCGTCCGCGGGCACCCCGGCGTCCGGGGTCCACTCCAGGCGCAGCCGCTCCACCTCGTCGGTGAGCCCGGCCGCGGCGGCCGCCGCACGGCGCCAGCCGACGGCCGCCGCAGCCGCGGGGTCCTCGCGCCAGCCGGGATCCAGACCGAGGTTGTACAGGGGGACCGTGTCCGCGCCCGCGGCGGCGAAGGCCGCCAGCGAGGCCCGGAGGAGCCCGCCCGCCACCTCCGCCTGTCCGCCCGCCTCGGGCAGGACGTGCAGGCAGTCGAGGGCGATGGGGTGGGAGCTGTCGGCCCGCCCCCACCACAGGGCCCGGCCCAGGATCCGGCCCGCGCCGTCCTCGGCGATCCAGGTCCACTCGGGCCGGTACATGCCCTCGGAGAGCTCGTCGCGGTAGCGGTCGGCCCCGATCCAGTGCACGGGCTCGTCGACGGTGAAGGCGGCGGCCCGCCCGGTATCGGCGGCCCCGGCGGCCCGGAAGACCACCGCCGGCGGCGGCGCCGGGCACACGGTCGGTACGTACGGTCCCGCGAACCCGGTGGAGGGAACGGAGGGATCGGAGGGGACGGGCGGGCGGGAAGCCTCGGGCATGCAGGAGCTGCTTTCGTCGGGCGGGTACTGCGGACGCAAACGATCACTGAGGCTAGGCGCCCCGCACCCGCCCCGGCCAGCCCTTTTTCCACACGCGCTGCCGACCCCCCGCCCCCGACCGCACCCGCCCCCCGCCCGGTCCGACCGCACCCGCTCAGTCCGACCGCACCCGCGCCGCCTCCCGCTTCAGCCGGGTGCGCAGCCACGCGTACAGCGCGGCCGCCAGGAACGACAGCGCGCACCAGCAGGCCAGTACCGTTCCGATCCATCCGAGCACGCTCATCGCCGTCCCCGTCCCGTCGCAGGGGTCCCGGAGAGGGCGTACCCGCCCGCGCCGCCCGGTATTGCAAGATCGAAACCCATGGCCCAAAGGTGCCACCGACAGGGCGACGCCCCCGCCCCGGCAGGCCGGGGCGGGGGCATCGAACGATTTGCCGCAGGTTCACCGCGTACGGTCCAGGGGCCGCCCCCGATCAGGGCGCGCCCCGGTCAGAGCACGTCCGCCGCGATGTTGCGGGCCACCTGCTCCAGCAGCGGGCCCGCGTTCGCGATGCACTTCGCCGTGTCGGGCTCGATCTCCGTCAGCGGGTACGCCCGCCGGATCCCGGCGCCCGCCAGGGCCTCCGGCGGCAGGGCGAGCCGACCGCAGACCGCCACGACCTCCTTGCCCGCCGCGCGCGCGGCCGCGGCCACCCCCGCCGGGGCCTTGCCGTGCAGGGTCTGCTCGTCGAGGGAGCCCTCGCCGGTGATGACCAGCGTGGCCCGCTCCAGCGCCGGGGCGAAGCCGAGCACCTCCAGCATCAGCTCGATGCCGGGGCGGAAGCTCGCACCGAGCAGCAGCGCGCCGTAGCCGATGCCGCCCGCGCCGCCCGCGCCCGGGGAGGCGGCCAGTTCGGCGGCCTTCGGGCCGATGGCCTTCTCCAGCACCTGCGCGTAGTGGCCGAGGGCCGCGTCGAGGGCGGCCACGTCCTGCGGGGAGGCGCCCTTCTGGGGCCCGTACACCGCCGCGCAGCCCTTCGGGCCGGTCAGCGGGTTGTCCACGTCGCTGGCGAGGACGAACTCGATGTCCGCGAAGCGCGGGTCCAGCCCGGAGAGGTCCGCCGAGGCCAGGCCGGCCAGGGGGCCGCCGCCGGGGCCCACCGGCTCGCCGTCCGCGTCCAGGAACACCGCGCCGAGGGCGGCGAGCATGCCCGCGCCGCCGTCGGTCGTGGCGCTGCCGCCGACGCCGAAGACGATCGTGGTGGCGCCCGCGTCGAGCGCGGCGCGCAGCACCTCGCCCGAGCCGTACGTGGTCGCGGTCAGCGGGGCGAACTCGCCCTTCGGGAGCAGCTGCAGCCCCGAGGCCTCGGCCATCTCCACGACCGCGGTGCCGCCGCGCAGGGCGTACGCGGCCGTGACCCGGTCGCCGAGGGGGCCGGTGACCCGGACCTCCCGGCGCTCGAACCCGGCCGCCACGGCGGCCGCGACCGTGCCGTCGCCGCCGTCCGCGACCGGGAGGGTCTCGACCTGCACCCCGGGGACCGCGGCCCTCAGCCCGGCCGTCACCCGCTCCGCGACCTGCACGGCCGTGAGCGAGCCCTTGAATTTGTCCGCGGCGATGAGTACGCGCGCGGCCTCAGTTACTGCTCCGTCCGTCACCTTGCTGATCCCTTGCTATCGAACGTGCAGTCGCGCCGCCCCGAGCCTATCCGGAGGATCCTCCTATGCCCATGGGTGCCCTGCGCCACACCCGGCGCGCCACGCCGGAAAATGGCGATATTCAACCCCATAGTGGGGCCGCATGAGCACGGATTCACTGGAACAGTCACGTCCGGACACTCCACCGGGCCCCCCGGGGGACGATTCCCCCGACCGGGCGGTGGTGGGCATCGGGGTCATCGCGGTCCTGGCCGTCGTCGCCTGGGCCGCGCTCGGCGGGGACTCCTTCGACAGCGCGTCGAGCACCGCCCTGACCTGGGTACTCAACAACTTCGCCTGGCTGTTCGTGATCGCCGCGGACGTGTTCCTGGTGATGTGCGTGGTCCTGGCCGTCAGCCGGTTCGGCCGGATCCGGCTGGGCGCCGACGACTCCGAGCCCGAGTTCTCGAACCTCGCGTGGATCGCGATGATGTTCAGCGCCGGCATGGGCATCGGCCTGATGTTCTACGGGGTCGGGGAGCCCCTGACCCACTACCTCGCCCCGCCGCCCGCCAGCGGGGCCCAGCCCCAGACCGGCGAGGCCGCCCGCGTGGCCCTCGAGTACTCCTTCTTCCACTGGACGCTCACCCCCTGGGCGATCTACGGCATCGCAGGCCTCGCCCTCGCGTACGCGACCTTCCGCAAGCGCCGCGGCAACCGGCTCAGCTCCGCCTTCGTCCCCCTGATCGGCGAGCGCCGGGCCGAGGGCTGGCAGGGCAAGGCCGTGGACCTGCTCGCCGTGTTCGCGACCGTCTTCGGCACCGCCACCAGCCTGGGCCTGGGCGCCCTCCAGGTCGCCGAGGGGCTCGACATCACCGCCGGGGTGGAGAACACCACCACCGTCCAGCTGGTCATCATCGCCTCGCTGTCGGCGGCATTCGTCCTGTCGGCCTTCTCCGGGCTGCACAAGGGCGTCAAGTGGCTGTCCACCCTCAACATCGTGCTCGCCGGCGTCATGATGCTCTTCGTCTTCCTGCTCGGGCCGACGGTCTACATCCTCGACGTCATCCCCGCGAGCATCGGCGGCTACCTCGACGACCTGCTGCCCATGGCCAGCCGTACCGGCGCCTTCACCGACAGCGCCTGGCTCGGCGCCTGGACCATCTTCTACTGGGCCTGGTGGCTGTCCTGGGCCCCCTTCGTCGGGACCTTCATCGCCCGGATCTCCCGCGGCCGCACCATCCGCGAGTTCCTCGTCGGCGTCCTGCTCATCCCCAGCGGCGCCACCGTCGTCTGGTTCTGCGTGATGGGCGGCACCGCCATCCGGCTCGACTCCACCGGGGCCGCCGACCTGGCCGCCGCGGTCAAGGACGGGGCCGAGGCCTCCCTGTTCGCCATGCTCGACGCCCTGCCGCTCGGCACCGTCACCTCGTACGTCGCCATGCTGCTCGTCATGACCTACTTCGTCACGAGCGCCGACTCGGCCTCCCTGGTCATGGGCTCCCTCACCAGCCGCGGCTCCCTCCACCCGCCGACCTGGCTCGTGGTCACCTGGGGCGTCCTGATGGCCGCCGTCGCCGCCGTCCTGCTGGTCGCCGGCGGCCTGAAGTCCCTCCAGACCGCCACCATCCTGGTCGCCCTGCCCTTCGTCATCGTCATGCTGCTGCTCTGCTGGGCCCTGGTGAAGGAGCTGCGCGCCGACCCAGGCGCCGGACCCGCCCGCCACCCGGCCCTCCACGGCCTGCGCGACGCCGTCAAGGCCATGGTCGGCGACGCGATCAGCGAACAGGGCGCCCCCGCCCGCCACTCCCGCCTGCGCCGCGCCGCCGACTCCCGCCGCGACCGCGAGGACTGACCGCCCGGGGCCGGGTGCCGGGGGTCCCGGCACCCGGCTCAGAAGAGCTGCTGGTCCGTACCGGCGCCCTCCCTGCCGCTCTCGAAGGCCAGCAGGCGCTGCTTGCGGTCCAGGCCGCCGCCGTATCCGGTCATCGCACCGGAGGCGCCGATCACCCGGTGGCACGGGACGATGATCGAGACCGGGTTCCTGCCGTTGGCCAGGCCGACCGCCCGCGAGGCGTTCGGCTTGCCCAGCCGGGCCGCCAGCTCCCCGTACGACCAGGTCTCCCCGTACGGGATCAGGACCAGCTGCTCCCACACGCTGCGCTGGAACTCCGTGCCCTCCATCCGCAGCGGCAGGTCGAAGGCCGTCAGCTCGCCGGCGAAGTACGCGGACAGCTGGCGCACGGCCTCCGCGAAGGGCTCCTCCCCGGGGCCGGTGCGGGTGCCGAAGGACTCCTCCGCGGGCCGGTGCCGCTGCCCCTCCATGTACACGCCGCAGAGCACGCCCCCGCTGGAAACCAGGGTGAGCGGGCCGTACGGGCTCTCGATGACGGTGTGCTGTCGTTCCATGACGGTGGCTTCCTGTCGCTTTCTGCGGATCGTCGTCGTGTCGGTGGTCGCGGGGGCGGGCTTCAGGACGGCAGGCGGTTCACCGGGTGGTCGTCCGTGGCCCACAGGTACTGCACGGCGTACGCCCGCCAGGGCCGCCACCCTGCCGCCCGCGCGGTCAGTGCCGCCGGGGTGTGCGGCAGGCCCAGCGCCCGGGCCGCCCGCCGCATCCCCAGATCGGTGGGGAGGAAGGCGTCCGGATCGCCCAGCGCCCGCATCGCCACCGCCTCCACGGTCCACGGCCCGATGCCCGGCAGGGCGCCCAGCCCGGCGCGCGCCCGCTCCCAGTCGCTGTCGATGCCCAGCGGCAGCGAGCCGTCGGCCAGCGCGCCGACCAGGGTGGTCAGGGTGGTGCGGCGGCTGCGCGGCAGGGCCAGCGCCTCCGGGTCCAGCCCGGCCAGGGCCTGCGGGGACGGGAACAGGTGCGTCAGCCCGCCCTCGGGGTCCTCGACCGGCTCCCCGTGCGCCGCGACCAGCCGCCCCGCGTGGGTCCGGGCCGCCGCCGTGGACACCTGCTGCCCCAGTACGGCCCGTACGGCGAACTCGGCCGCGTCCACCGTCCGCGGCACCCGGCGCCCCGGCGCCGCGTCCACGAGCGGCGCCAGCAGCGGATCGGTGCGCAGCCGTCCGTCCACGGCCTCCGGGTCGGCGTCCAGGTCGAGCATCCACCGGCAGCGGCTGATCGCGATCGTCAGGTCCCGCAGGTCGGTCAGCGCCAGCCGGCAGTCGATGTACCCGGGGCCGGGGGACAGGGCCGCGGTCCCCGTGCCGTACGGCAGCCGCAGGGTCCGCCGGTACGCCCCGCCGCGCCACTCCTCCACCCCCGGGACGGCGGTGGCCGCCAGGTGCCCGAAGAGGTTGTCCGGATGGAGCGGGGTCCGGTACGGCAGCCGCAGCGAGAGCGCCCCGGGGGTCTGCGGGGCCCGGCCGCCCCCGGACCTGCGCCCGGCGCGGGTGCGCAGCTCGCTGGGGGAGAGGGCGAAGACCTCGCGGACGGTGTCGTTGAAGGTCCGGATCGAGGAGAAGCCGGCGGCGAAGGCGACGTCGGCCATCGGCAGTGCGGAGGTCTCGATCAGCAGCCGGGCGGTCTGGGCCCGCTGGGCCCGGGCCAGGGCCAGCGGCCCGGCCCCCAGCTCGGCGCTGAGCTGCCGCTCGATCTGGCGGGTGGAGTAGCCCAGCCGGGCCGCGAGCCCGGGCACCCCCTCGCGGTCCACGACCCCGTCGCGGATCAGCCGCATCGCGCGGGCCACCGCGTCCGCCCGGGCGTTCCACTCCGGGGAGCCGGGGCTGGTGTCGGGCCGGCACCGCTTGCACGCCCGGAAGCCGGCCTGCTGGCAGGCGGCCGCACTGGGCAGGAAGGTCATGTTCTCGACCTTCGGCGGCACGGCCGGGCAGCTGGGACGGCAGTAGATCCGGGTGGTCAGGACGGCCGTGAAGAACCAGCCGTCGAAGCGGGAGTCCTTCGACTGCACGGCGCGCACGCAGCGCTCGGTGTCGGTGTGCATGCCTCAAGGATCCGGCACGCCGGGGGTCCGGGCTGGCGGTTTTCCGACATCGAGGTGCGGGGCGGTACGGGGTCTCAGCGCGCGGAGAGGCGCAGGGTCCAGTCGCCGTCGGAGGTCACGTTCACGTAGTACGGGCCGGATCCGTGGACCCGGGCGGTGGCGGTGCCCGTGGGGGCACCCACGGTGTTGAAGGGGGCCTCGATCCTGTTCCCGCCGGCGTCCAGCAGCCACACCATGAACAGTCCGTCCCCCTTGGCGGTGGCATCGAAGGCGACCGTGCCGGTGAACCGCAGCGGGCCCTCCAGCCGGTCGCCGGTGCCGGAGTAGCTCACCGGGAGGCGGGCCGGGTCCTCCCCGCGGGGGTAGCTGACCTTCACCGTCCAGGCCGCGTCCGCCACGACCCTCAGGTAGTGCTCCCCGGCCGCCAGGTGCTCCCCGGCCGTGCCCGCGTACGGGCCGACGGCATTGACCGGATGGGCGTGCGGCACGCCCTTGCCGTCGCGCAGCTCGACGATGAAGTTCTGGTCGCACGCCGGGCACGAGGACTCGAACACGGCCAGCCCCGCCGGGGCGGTGAACGCCTCGGTCACCTGGTTGCCCGTCCCCTTGAACGGCGCGGGCGGGGCCGGGGCCGCTGGCGGCGGCGGACGCCCGCCGCCCTCCGTACGCCCATCCGGGGTGGCGGCGGGCGCCGTCGTCTCCGCGGGGCGGCCGGTGCCGGGGGGCTCGGCCCCCGAGGGGTCGCGGGTGCGGTCCGAGAGGATCCCTACGACGAGGAGCACCGCGAAGGCGACGACTCCGCCGAGCGCCGCGGCCTTCATCCGCCCCAGCCGGGGCCTGTCGCCGCGCCCGCGGCCGCCGCGCCCGGGGCCGCCGCCGCGGCCGTCCGCACCGCCGCTGAGCGGACCGCGCGGGGGGCCGGCCGGACGGGGGCCGGGTATCCGTCCGGGTTCTCCGCCGTCGGTCATGAGTCCACGATCCCGCGTCCCGCCGCGTACGCAATCCGGGACCGGCCCGGTGCCCCCCGGCCCCCGGGCATGCGGAAGGGCCCTGGAACGCCGTAGAGGCGTTCCAGGGCCCTTCGTGGCCTTGCGGGACCGGGAAGCTAGCGGAGCCCGCTCGCACGGGCCTCGCGCCGGTTGTTCCGGAAGGTGTTCACCCGGCGGGTGGTCGCGAACAGCGGGATGGTCGCCGCGAGCACGATCTGCAGGGCGCAGCCGGTCTGCAGCAGCGCCGCACCGCCGGGGGCGTCGAAGGCCCACGCGGCCAGCAGGCCCATGGCGCCCACGATCCAGCTGAGCATCGCGACCGCCAGCACGCCGCGCGGCTTCGGGTACTCGACCCGGCTCACCATCAGCCAGGCCACCCCGATGATCGCCAGCAGCGTCGGGACGAACGGCAGCTCCAGCAGCACGATCGAGACGACCGTCAGCGCGCCGAAGGGGCTCGGCATGCCCTGGAACATGCCGTCCTTCATCGTCACGCAGCTGAACCGCGCGAGTCTGAGCACCACGGCGAGCAGCACCACGATCGCGGCCAGCGCCGACATCTTCTGGTGCGCGTCGTCGGCGACCATGCCGTAGACGAGCACGAAGTAGGCCGGGGCGAGGCCGAAGCTGATCAGGTCGGAGAGGTTGTCCAGCTCCGCGCCCATCGGCGAGCTGCGCAGCTTGCGTGCCACGAGCCCGTCGAACAGGTCGAAGACCGCCGCCAGCAGCATCAGTATCACCGCGGTGGCCGCGCTGTGCCGGGCCATGCCCGACTCGCCGCTGCCGGTGAGGTGCGGGATGAGGATCCCGGTGGTGGTGAAGTACACCGCCATGAATCCGCAGGTGGCGTTGCCGAGGGTGAGGGTGTCCGCTATCGACAGCCGCAGCGAGAGGGGCATCTCCTCGCCGTCGGTCTCCTCCTCGGCCTCCGGGACCCAGCCGCTCTGGGGCTTGGGATGAGTCTCGGGATCAGTCACGGTCAATTCGAGTCACTCCCGCCGTGGTGGCCTGTCCGACCTCGACCGCGACCTCGACTCCCTCGGGGAGGTAGATGTCGACGCGCGAGCCGAAGCGGATCAGACCGATCCGTTCGCCCTGTTCCACCTTGGTGCCCGCGGGCACGTACGGGACGATGCGGCGGGCCACTGCACCCGCGATCTGCACCATCTCGATGTCGCCGAGCTCGGTGTCGAAGTGCCAGACAACGCGCTCGTTGTTCTCGCTCTCCTTGTTGAACGCCGGAACGAACCCGCCGGGCACGTGCTCGACGGACGTCACCGTGCCCGCGAGGGGCGCGCGGTTGACGTGGACGTTCAGGGGGCTCATGAAGATCGCGACGCGGGTGCGCCCGTCCTTCCACGGCATGATGCTCTGCACCACGCCGTCGGCCGGGGAGATGACGCGGCCCTGGGCGATCTCGCGCTCGGGGTCGCGGAAGAACCACAGCATGCCCGCCGCGAGCGCGGTGGTGGGCACGGCCGCCGCGGCCCAGCGTCCGGACTTGCGGGCCCGGACGAGGCTGAGGGCCGCGGTGGCGACGGTCGGCAGAAGCCACGGCGATGCTCCGCGTGCGAGGCGTACGCCGGCGACGCTGTCTCGGTGTGCAGAGGTTTGGCTGTGGGGCATGGATGACCTTCGTAGCGGGTGATTGCCGCGCCGCAAACGGGGGGACGGGACGGCGGCTTTACTGGAATGCTATCGGTTGCGCGCAACAACTGGGCAAGCCAGAAGCCGAGTCGGTGGCCCGAAGCCGGTGACAGGGTGTGACCCTTTTGCGACCAATCCGCGGACCTTCCGCCACAAAAGGGACTTTCAGCCCTGGAGTCGGTACTCCTCGAGCAGGCGTCGCCCAATGATCATTTTCTGGATCTCGGCGGTACCTTCACCGATCAGCAGCATCGGGGCCTCGCGGTAGAGGCGCTCGATCTCGTACTCCTTGGAGAACCCGTAACCGCCGTGGATCCGGAAGGCGTCCTCGACCACCTCCTTGCAGTATTCGGAGGCGAGGTACTTCGCCATCCCTGCTTCGAGGTCGTTTCGTTCCCCTGAGTCCTTTTTGCGTGCTGCGTTCACCATCATCGCATGAGCGGCCTCGACCTTGGTAGCCATCTCGGCGAGCTTGAACTGGATCGCCTGGTGCTGGGCGATCGGCTTGCCGAAAGTGTGACGTTGCTGGGCATACGAGACACCCAGTTCGAAAGCACGCTGAGCGACGCCGCAGCCACGGGCCGCCACGTTGACGCGGCCGACCTCCACGCCGTCCATCATTTGGTAAAACCCTCGGCCGGTCGTCCCGCCGAGGACCCGATTGGCCGGAATGCGCAGTCCGTCCATGATGAGTTCGGTCGTGTCGACGCCCTTGTAACCCATCTTGTCGATCTTGCCCGGGATGGTCAGGCCGGGGCGGACCTCGCCGAAGCCCGGCTCCTTCTCCACGAGGAAGGTCGTCATCGACTTGTGGGGGGCGCTGCCCTCGGGGAGACCTTCGTCACTCCGGCACAGGACGGCCACCAGAGTCGACGTGCCGCCGTTCGTCAGCCACATCTTCTGGCCGTTGAGGACGTACTCGTCTCCGTCCCTGACCGCCTTGGACGTGATCGCCGACACATCCGAGCCGAGCCCCGGCTCCGACATCGAGAAGGCGCCGCGGACCTCGCCCAGCGCCATGCGCGGCAGGAAGTGGTCCTTCTGCTCCTGCGTGCCGTGCTGCTTGAGCATGTACGCCACGATGAAGTGGGTGTTGATGATGCCCGAGACGGACATCCAGCCGCGGGCGATCTCCTCCACGCACAGCGCGTACGTGAGGAGGCTCTCGCCCAGGCCGCCGTACTCCTCCGGGATCATCAGCCCGAAGAGCCCGAGCTCCTTGAGCCCGTCGACGATCTGCTGCGGGTACTCGTCGCGGTGCTCCAGCTCGGTCGCGACCGGGATGATCTCCTTGTCGACGAACTCGCGGACGGTCTTGAGGATCTCCTGCTGGACGTCGGTCAGTCCGGCGGTCTGGGCGAGACGGGCCATGGCTACTTCACCTGCTCCTTGAGTTCCGGCCGGCCGGGCTGCTCGCCGCCGCGCTCCTTGATGTACGTCTCGGTCGGGACCATCACCTTGCGCCGGAAGACGCAGACGAGGGTGCCGTCCTGCTTGTAGCCCTTGGTCTCGACGTAGACGATCCCGCGGTCGTTCTTCGACTTCGAAGGGGTCTTGTCGAGGACCGTGGTCTCGCCGTAGACCGTGTCGCCGTGGAAGGTCGGCGCCACGTGCCGCAGCGACTCGATCTCCAGGTTGGCGATGGCCTTGCCGGAGACGTCCGGCACGGACATGCCGAGCAGCAGCGAGTAGATGTAGTTGCCCACCACCACGTTCTTGCCGAAGTCCGTGGTGTTCTCGGCGTAGTTCGCGTCCATGTGGAGCGGGTGGTGGTTCATGGTGAGGAGGCAGAAGAGGTGGTCGTCGTACTCCGTGACCGTCTTCCCGGGCCAGTGCTTGTATACGGCACCGACCTCGAACTCCTCGTACGTGCGTCCGAACTGCATGGGTCCTAGGCCTCCGGGATCTCGAACGTGGACGTCCGCTGCATGCCCGCGGCCCGGCCCTTGCCGGCGATGACCAGGGCCATCTTGCGGCTGGCCTCGTCGATCATCTCGTCGCCGAGCATCGCGGAGCCCTTCTTGCCGCCCGCCTCCGAGGTGCACCACTCGTAGGCGTCGAGGATCAGCTCGGCGTGGTCGTAGTCCGCCTGGGAGGGGGAGAAGACCTCGTTGGCCGCCTCGACCTGGCCCGGGTGCAGCACCCACTTGCCGTCGAAGCCCAGGGCCGCGGCGCGGCCGGCGACCTCGCGGTAGCCGTCGACGTTCTTGATCTGGAGGTAGGGGCCGTCGATCGCCTGGAGGTCGTTCGCGCGGGCCGCCATCAGGATCTTCATCAGGATGAAGTGGTACGCGTCCGCCGGGTAGCCGGGCGGCTGCTCGCCCACGACCAGGGACTTCATGTTGATGGAGGCCATGAAGTCGGCCGGGCCGAAGATGATCGTCTCCAGGCGGGGGGAGGCCTGGGCGATCGCGTTCACGTTGTTGAGGCCCGCGGCGTTCTCGATCTGGGCCTCGATGCCGATCTTGCCGACCTCGAAGCCCATGGTCTTCTCGATCTGGGTCAGCAGGAGGTCGAGCGCCACGACCTGCTCGGCGTTCTGCACCTTCGGCAGCATGATGCAGTCCAGGTTCTGCCCCGCGCCCTCGACCACCGTGACCACGTCCCGGTACGTCCAGTGGGTGGTCCAGTCGTTCACGCGTACGACCCGGGTCTTGCCGGTCCAGTCGCCCTCGTTCAGGAACTTGACGATGGTGTGCCGGGCCTCGGGCTTGGCCAGCGGGGCGCAGGCGTCCTCCAGGTCCAGGAAGACCTGGTCGGCCGGCAGGCCCTGGGCCTTCTCCAGGAAGCGCGGGTTGGAGCCGGGGACCGCCAGGCAGGAGCGGCGGGGCCGCAGGCGGTTGACCCGGGGGGAAGGCGTGGTCATGCGGGGACCTCCGTGTCGATCAGGGGGCTGAGCTTGTTCGCGGTGCGGATCTCGTCGACGATACGGCCGATGATCTCCGTGATGCCGAAGTCCTTGGGGGTGAACACCGCCGCCACCCCCGCGGCCTTGAGCGCTTCTGCATCGGCGTTCGGAATGATGCCCCCGACGATGACGGGGACCTCACCCGCCCCCGCCGCGCGCAGCCGCTCCAGGACGTCCGGGACCAGGGCGCTGTGGGAGCCGGAGAGGATCGACAGGCCCACGCAGTGCACGTCCTCGGCCAGGGCGGCCGAGGCGATCTGCTCGGGCGTGAGCCGGATCCCCTGGTAGACCACCTCGAACCCGGCGTCGCGGGCCCGCACGGCGATCTGCTCGGCGCCGTTGGAGTGCCCGTCCAGGCCGGGCTTGCCGACCAGCAGGCGCAGCCTGCCGGCGCCCAGCTCCTCGGCGGTGCGGGAGACCTTCGCGCGGACGGCCGCCATCGGCGTGCCCTCCTCGGCGGTCACCGCGACGGGTGCGGAGGAGACCCCGGTGGGGGCGCGGAACTCGCCGAAGACCTCGCGCAGCGCGCCCGCCCACTCGCCCGTGGTGACACCGGCCCTGGCGCACTCCAGGGTGGCCTCCATCAGGTTCTCCGTGCCCGCCGCGGCCTCCTTGAGGCGGTCCAGCGCCTGGCCGGCGGTCGGGAAGACGAAGGGGTCCCCGCCGCCCTGCCGGTCGGTGGACTCCTCGCGCTCGGCGCGCCAGCGGCCGATCCGCTCCACGGTCAGCGCCTCCACGGCCCCGTCCACGGTCATGATCGCGCCGTCGAGGTCGGAGGTGAGCGGGTTCTCCTCGGTCTGCTGGAAGCAGTTCACGCCGACGATCTTGTCCTCGCCGGCCTCGATCCGGGCGCGGCGCTCGGCGTGCGAGGCGACCAGCTGGGACTTGAGGTAGCCGGACTCGACGGCCGCCATCGCCCCGCCCATCTCCTGGATCCGCCCGATCTCGGCCAGGCACTCCGCCACCAGGGCGTCCACCTTGGCCTCGACCACGTGCGAGCCCGCGAAGATGTCCTCGTACTCCAGCAGGTCGCTCTCGTGGGCCAGCACCTGCTGGATGCGCAGCGACCACTGCTGGTCCCAGGGCCGGGGCAGGCCCAGCGCCTCGTTCCAGGCGGGCAGCTGCACGGCGCGGGCGCGGGCGTCCTTGGAGAGGGTGACCGCGAGCATCTCCAGGACGATCCGCTGGACGTTGTTCTCCGGCTGGGCCTCCGTCAGGCCGAGGGAGTTGACCTGGACGCCGTAGCGGAAGCGCCGCTGCTTGGCGTCCGCGATCCCGTACCGCTCCCGGGTGACCTGCTCCCAGATGCGGCCGAAGGCGCGCATCTTGCACATCTCCTCGATGAAGCGGACGCCCGCGTTCACGAAGAAGGAGATCCGGGCGACCACCTCGCCGAACCGCTCCTCGGGCACCTGCCCCGAGTCGCGGACCGAGTCCAGCACGGCGATCGCGGTGGACATCGCGTACGAGATCTCCTGGACCGGAGTGGCCCCCGCCTCCTGCAGGTGGTAGCTGCAGATGTTGATCGGGTTCCACTTCGGGATGTTGTTGACCGTGTACGCGATCATGTCCGTCGTCAGGCGGAGGCTCGGCCCGGGCGGGAAGACGTGCGTCCCGCGGGAGAGGTACTCCTTGACGATGTCGTTCTGCGTGGTGCCCTGGAGCCTGGAGATGTCGGCGCCCTGCTCCTCGGCGGCCACCTGGTAGAGCGCCAGCAGCCACATGGCGGTGGCGTTGATCGTCATCGAGGTGTTCATCTGCTCCAGGGGGATGTCCTGGAACAGCCGCCGCATGTCGCCCAGATGGGAGACGGGTACCCCGACGCGGCCCACCTCGCCGCGGGCGAGGACGTGGTCGGGGTCGTAGCCGGTCTGCGTGGGCAGGTCGAACGCGACCGACAGGCCGGTCTGGCCCTTGGCGAGGTTGCGGCGGTACAGCTCGTTGGACGCCTCGGCCGTGGAGTGGCCGGCGTACGTCCGCATGAGCCACGGACGGTCCTTCTGACGCTCTGTCATCTCAGGCGATCCTCTAGGGACTTCGTCGGGTCAGACGTTACGGAAGCGGTTGATGGCCTCGAGGTGTTCGGCGCGCATCTCGTGGTTGCGGACGCCCAGGCCCTCCTCGGGGGCCAGGCACAGGACGCCGACCTTGCCCTGGTGGGCGTTGCGGTGGACGTCGTGCGCGGCCTGGCCGGTCTCCTCGAGGGAGTACGTCTTGGAGAGGGTGGGGTGGATCTTGCCCTTGGCGATCAGGCGGTTGGCCTCCCAGGCCTCGCGGTAGTTCGCGAAGTGGGAGCCGACGATGCGCTTGAGGGACATCCACAGGTAGCGGTTGTCGTACTCGTGCATGTAGCCCGAGGTGGAGGCGCAGGTGGTGATGGTGCCGCCCTTGCGGGTGACGTAGACCGAGGCGCCGAAGGTCTCGCGGCCGGGGTGCTCGAAGACGATGTCGATGTCCTCGCCGCCGGTGAGCTCGCGGATCTTGGAGCCGAACCGCTTCCACTCCCGGGGGTCCTGGGTCTGCTCGTCCTTCCAGAACCGGTAGCCCTCGGCGTTGCGGTCGATGACCGCGTCGGCGCCCATCTTCCGGCAGATCTCCGCCTTCTCCGGGGAGGAGACCACGCAGATCGGGTTGGCGCCGCCGGCCAGGGCGAACTGGGTGGCGTACGAGCCGAGGCCGCCGCTGGCGCCCCAGATGAGCACGTTGTCGCCCTGCTTCATGCCGGCGCCGTTGCGGGAGACCAGCTGGCGGTAGGCGGTGGAGTTGACCAGGCCGGGGGAGGCGGCCTCCTCCCAGCTGAGGTGGCCCGGCTTGGGCATCAGCTGGTTGGACTTGACGAGCGCGATCTCCGCGAGCCCGCCGAAGTTGGTCTCGAAGCCCCAGATGCGCTGCTCGGGGTCGAGCATCGTGTCGTTGTGGCCGTCCGAGGACTCCAGCTCGACGGACAGGCAGTGCGCGACGACCTCGTCGCCGGGCTTCCAGCTGTTGACGCCGGGGCCGGTGCGCAGCACGACGCCCGCGAGGTCCGAGCCGATGATGTGGTACGGCAGGTCGTGGCGCTTGCTGAGGTCCGAGAGGCGCCCGTAGCGCTCCAGGAAGCTGAAGGTGGACACGGGCTCGAAGATCGAGGTCCACACCGAGTTGTAGTTGACCGAGGAGGCCATGACGGCCACCAGGGCCTCGCCCGGGCCCAGTTCGGGCAGCGGGACCTGGTCGAGGTGGAGGGACTTGCGCGGGTCCTTCTCGCGGGTGCTGAGCCCGGCGAACATCTCCGCCTCGTCCTTGTGCACGGTGATCGCGCGGTAGGAGTCGGGGAGCGGCAGGGCCGCGAAGTCCGCGGCCGTGGCCGACTGCGACTGGATCGCGTCGAGGATGTCCTTCACGGTGGTGCCTCCGGCGGTGAGCGTCGAGGGAAACGCTGGTCTGCGAAAGATGAGGGGTGCGGAGCGGAGCGGTGGTGCCGTAGCGGGTACGGGTGTGCCGTCGGTCCGGCGGTACGGGTGGTGCGCATGTGGTGGTGTGCGAGCGCTGTGGTGGGCGCGTTCTCGGCCTGGTGACGCAGGCCGTCCGGGGCGCGTCCGCGTGCGGGGTGGCACGGGCCGCGGGGACATCCGGACTGAGATCAACGTATGGCACCCCGTGTCACTCGGCAAGGCACTGCGTGCCAAAACTTTCTCTCATTTGCCGATTGACCTGCGCAGATGAGCGATGATCGATCAGTGTTACCCGCGAGTAGGGGCAAGCTGGACAAACGACAGCGGCCGCCCCCGTGACGGGGGCGGCCGCTGTGGTGCGTATCGCGTCCTGCTGCCGGTGGTCCGGCCGGCTACGTGTTCTTGAGGGCCTGCTCGATGGTCCGCATGACCTCGTCCAGCGGGGCGTCCGTACGGGCCACCGCCACCAGCACCTCGCCCTCGGTCCGCACCGCGGCCGGCGCGGGCTCCGGCGCGGCGGCCGCAGCCGCGGCGCCCAGGGTGCGCCCCGCCCCGATGCCGGTGCCGAAGGTCTTGCGCACGATCGAGAAGGCGTGGTCGAGCTGCGCCTCCACGTCCCCCTGCCCGCCGGCCCGCAGCCAGCGCCGCAGGACGTGGTTGTGGGCGGTCACGACGGCCGAGGCGGCCACCTCGGCCAGCAGCGGGTCGTCGTTGCCGTCGTGGTGGTCGGTCTCGTCGAAGTGGGCGAGCAGGTAGCGCGTGAACAGCCGCTCGTAGCGGGCCACCGAGGCGATCTCCCGCTCCCGCAGCGCCGGCACCTCGCGGGTGAGCCGGTAGCGCTCCACGGACACCGCCGGGGAGGCGGCGTACATCTTCATGACTTCCTTGATCCCGCGGCACACCGTGTCGAGCGGGTGCTCGTGGGCCGGGGCCGCGTCCAGCACCGCCTCGGCCCGGGTCAGGGTGTCGTCGTGGTCCGGGAAGATCGCCTCTTCCTTGGAGCGGAAGTGGCGGAAGAACGTACGGCGGGCCACGCCGGCGGTCGCGGCGATCTCGTCCACCGTCGTCGCCTCGTACCCCTTCGTCGCGAACAGCTCCATCGCGGCGGCGGCGAGCTCGCGGCGCATCTTCAGGCGCTGGGCGGCGGCGCGGGAACCCGCGGCGCTCTCCGGGGCCTCGGACGCGCCGGTACGGGTGATCTTGGCGGACTGGGACATAAGGCGAACGTACTGCATGTGCGCCGCGGCACGCGCCTGAGGGGGTGGATGCGGGGGAGGGCCCGCACTGGGCTCGGGAGGGTTTCCCCGCCGTGAGGGTGCGGCGGGGCCGAGCAGCCCTCCCCACGCATCCAGCTCGTGGGCGCCGGGATCAGCGCCGGGCGTACTCACGGAATCCGCGGCCGGTCTTCCGGCCCAGGCAGCCCGCCGCCACCAGGTGCTCCAGCAGCGGGGACGGGGCCAGGCCCGGGTCGCGGAACTCCTTGTGGAGCACCTTCTCGATGGCCAGCGAGACGTCGAGCCCGACCACGTCCAGCAGCTCGAACGGGCCCATCGGGTAGCCGCCGCCCAGCTTCATCGCCGCGTCGATCTCGTCGAGGCTCGCGTAGTGCTCCTCGACCATCTTGATGGCGTTGTTCAGGTACGGGAACAGCAGCGCGTTCACGATGAACCCGGCCCGGTCCCCGCAGTCCACCGCGTGCTTGCGCACCTTCGTGCAGACCTCGCGGACCGTGGCGTGCACGTCGTCGGCGGTCAGGACCGTGCGGACCACCTCGACCAGCTTCATCGCCGGGGCCGGGTTGAAGAAGTGCATGCCGATCACGTCCTGAGGGCGCGAGGTGGCGCGGGCGCAGGCGATCACCGGCAGCGAGGAGGTGGTCGTCGCCAGCACCGCGCCCGGCTTGCAGATCTTGTCCAGGGCCGCGAACAGCTCCTGCTTCACCGCGAGGTCCTCGGCCACGGCCTCCACGGCCAGGTCCACCTCCGCGAAGGCCTCCAGCGAACCGGCCGGGGAGATCCGGTCCAGGGTCGCCGCCCTGGCCTCCTCGGTCAGCCGGCCCCGCTCGACCTGGCGGCCCAGGGACTTGGCGACGGCGGCCTTGGCGGCCTCCGCCTTCTCCTGGCTGCGCCCGGCCAGCACGACCGCGTACCCCGCCTGCGCGAAGACCTGGGCGATCCCGCCGGCCATGGTGCCCGTACCGGCCACGCCGACCGAGGCGACGGTGCGGCCCGTGCCGCCCGTCCCGCCCGCCGCCGGGGTCAGGGCGTCGGCGACCACGGCGGGGCTGCCCGGGCCCTCGTACGTGTAGAAGCCGCGGCCCGACTTGCGGCCGGTCAGCCCCGCCTCGGCGAGGTGCCCGAGCACCGGGGCCGGGGCGTGCAGCCGGTCGCCGGAGGCGGCGTACATGGCCTCCAGGACGGTGCGGGCGGTGTCCACGCCGATCAGGTCGAGCAGCGCGAGCGGGCCCATCGGCAGCCCGCAGCCGAGCCGCATGGCCGCGTCGATGTCCTCGCGGGAGGCGTACTTCGCCTCGTACATGGCGGCGGCCTGGTTCAGGTAGCCGAACAGCAGGCCGTCCGCGACGAAGCCGGGGCGGTCGCCGGCCGTGACGGGCTCCTTGCCCAGGGCGCGGGCCAGGGTGTGCGCCGCCTCGACCACCGGCGGGGCCGTCAGCACCGAGGAGACGATCTCCACCAGCTTCATGGCCGGGGCCGGGTTGAAGAAGTGCAGGCCGATCACGCGCTCGGGGCGCAGGGACTCGGCGGCGAGCCGGGTGACGGACAGGGCGTTCGTACCGGTGGCCAGGACGGCGTCGGGGCGGACGATGGCGTCCAGCGCCGCGAACACCGCGCTCTTGAGGGCGTAGTCCTCCGGCACGACCTCGATCACCAGGTCGGCGTGGGCGGCGGCCTGGAGGTCGGTGAAGGTCCGCAGCCGCGACAGCACGTCCCGGCGCTCCTGCTCGGTGAGGCGCCCGCGGGCCACGGACCGGGCGGTGGCGGCCTCCAGGGAGGCCACCGTGCGGCGGCCGGCGTCCTCGCTGACGTCGATGCCGATGACCTCGCGGCCGGCGCGGGCCAGGACCTCGGCGATGCCGGAGCCCATGGTGCCGAGGCCGACGACGGCGATGGTGGTGAGGGAGGTGAGGGGACTGGGCGGAGTGGACTGACGGTCCATCGCGGGACTCCAGTGAGAGGGTGAAGGTGACGGCTGACGGCGCGGCACGGGGCGCGCGGGTCCGGGGCTGCTCGGGTACGCGGATGCGTGCGCAGCCGGATCGGGAGACGGGTACGCGGGTCACGCGGCGGTGCGAGGGGCGTACGGGGGCGCGCCCGGGAGTAACGGCGCACGGGGCCACGGCACACACGGGACCGGGCGCACGGCGCCGGAGCGTGGTGGGTGGCGTGGAGAGGTGAACGGCGGAGTGGCGGACGCGACGGGCTCTGTCCCGGAGCCGCGCCGATCGGACATGCCAGACCGGTGGTGCGTACTGCACGCCCGGGCGGCTGCGTCACCAGGCCGCGTCGGGCAGTCCGGTCCCCGGCCACTGTGGTGGCCCGGAGGACTCGTTGAGGGGAGATTAACCGCCCGGTAACCGGGACGCCAGGGGGCCGGTGCCGCGGATCCGTGTGATCTGCACCGCGGACCGACCGCCGGACCCTACGCTGACGGCGTGGACGAGCGGGGTAGTGAGGGCGGCGGGGGTTCCCGGGGCGACCGGGGCGGGCCGGAGGGCCAGGGTGGGCCGGACCGGCCTGGGGGGTCGGACCGGCCTGGCGGGTCGGATGGGTTGGGCGGGTGGGACGGGTCGGGCCGGCCGGGCGGGTCCGACGGGCCGGATGCGGTGCTGGGGCGGCGGGTGCGGGCCGAGGCGGCGGCGGACGGGGCGGCCGCGGCGGCGCGGTGCGCGCACCTGCTGGACGGGGCCGGCACCGAGGAGCTGGCGGCGGCGCTGACCGAGCCGGGGCAGCCGCTGTGGGCGCGGGAGGCGGCCGCCTTCCGGCTCGGGTGCGCGGGGGACCGGCGGGCCTTCGAGGCCCTCGTGCTGCTGCTCAACCACCGGGACCCGCCGCGGTGTGCGGCGGCCGCGCACGCGCTGGCGCGGCTCGGGGACCCGCGGACCGCGCGGGCGGCGGCCGCGCTGGCCGGCAACCGGCTGCGGACGGCCTACGCGCTGCACCCGGTGCGGTTGCTGGCGCAGTTGCGGGCGCCGGAGTCCGTGCCGGTGCTGGTGGCGACGCTGGGGCGGCTGTTGTCGCCGCACGAGCCGTACTGGCGGGTGGCGGTGGCCTGTGCGGAGGGGTTGGGGGCGTTGGGGGATTCGCGGGCGCGGGAGGTCCTGACCGCGGCCCAGTCGCACCCCCGCCTCGCCGAGGCCGCCACGGCGGCCCTCCACCGCCTCCCGTGACCCGGGGTCGGTCCGCTGCGCGGGGCCGTTTCCCCTACCCGCCCCTTCCCGAAACCGGGGCAAGCCCCGGACCCCGTTCCGTGCGCTCCGCGCCCGGTGCGCTCAATCGCCGCGCGGGCTTGATAGTGCCGCTGCGCGGCAAATCCAGCCCCGCCGGCGTTTGAGGCGCGGGGTCTGGGGCGGAGCCCCAGTTCGGGAAACGGCCCCGCGCAGCGGGACCCGGGGTCAGGGGCGGGGGCGGATGAGGCCGTGGAGGGCGGCCCCGCCCGCGGTGGGCGCCGCAGCCCGCGTCACCGGCACCGGCACCGGCTCCGGCAGCGCCGCACACCCCGCCCCGCCCCCGCCCGGCAGCACGCCCGTACCCAGATAGTCCGTCACGTACCGGTCCACGCAGGCGTTCCCGCTGAAGGACACCCCGTGGTTGCCGCCGCCCTCCTCCACCACCAGCGCCGACCCCGCCAGCTTCTCCCGCATGCGCACGGCCCCCTCGAACGGCGTCGCCGCGTCCTCCGTCGCCTGCACCAGCAGCACCGGCGGCACCTCGGTGTTCGCGACGTCCGGCGTCGCCAGCGGCCCCGTCTTCCAGAACGCGCACGGTGCGTTGTACCAGGCGTTGTTCCAGGCCATGAACGGCGCCTTCGCGTGCGTGGCCCACATGTCGCGCCGCCACACGTTCCAGTCCGCCGGCCACGCCGCGTCCCGGCACTGCACCGCGCTGTACACGCTGTAGCTGTTGCCCGCCGCCGGGTCCACCGCCCCGAACCGCCCGTACGCGGCCGCCAGCGGCTCCGGGTCCCCCTTGACCGCGTACGCGGCGAAGGCCTCCGCGAGCTGCGGCCAGTACCCGTTGAAGTAGCTGCCCGGCATGAAGGTGTCCTCCAGCTCGGCCGGGCCGACCCGGCCGCCCGCCGGGCGCCCGCCCAGCTCCTTGCGCATCCGGTACCAGGCCCGCTCCACCCGGTGCGGGTCGGTGCCGAGCCCGTACGCCGCATCGTGCCGGGCCACCCAGGCGAGGAAGGCCTTGTGGCGGGCGTCGAAGGCGAGGTCCTGGGCCAGGTTGGCCCGGTACCAGACCCCGGAGGGGTCGACCACGGAGTCCAGCACCATCCGCCGCACCCGCTCCGGGAACAGCTTCGCGTACACCGCGCCGAGGAAGGTCCCGTACGAGTACCCGAAGTAGCTGATCCGCGGGGCGCCCAGGGCCTGCCGGAGCAGCTCCATGTCACGCGCCGCGCTGACGGTGTCGATGTACGGCAGGACGTCCCCGTACTGCTTCTGGCACTCCTCGGCGAAGGCCCGCACCCGGTCCAGGTTCGCCTGCTCCAGCGCCCAGGTCCGCGGCACCGGGTCCGGCCGGACCGCCTCGAAGTGGCCCTTGGCGCAGTTGAGCGCCGGCTCGCTCCTGCCCACCCCGCGCGGGTCGAAGCCGATCACGTCGTACTGCGCGGCCACCTGCTTCGGCAGCGACGAGGCCACGTACCCGGCGAGGCTGCGCCCGCTGCCGCCCGGCCCGCCGGGGTTGACCAGCAGCGGGCCCTGGGACTTCGCCGCGGTGTGCGGGACGCGGGTGAGCGCGAGGGAGATCCGGCGGCCCCCGGGCCGGGCGTGGTCCAGCGGCACGGACAGCGCGGCGCACTGGAGGCTCGGGTACCGGGACGTCGCGCAGCCCTTCCACACGAGCGGCGCCGCCGCCCGGCCGCCCGCCTCCGCCGCGGCCGCCCCGGCGGGAACGGCGGTGACCGTCCCCGCCAGCACGGTGGCGAGGGACAACAGGACTGCTGCACGCTTCTTCACGGGGCCTCCCAGCCGCTGGGGTCTGGGCGGAATCGTCCCGGATGCGGAGGACGGAACGGGGGAATTGTGCGGACTATTGGCCCGATTTGATGATGCTTCCGTACTCCTTCCCGCCCGGCGGCTCCCGGGGGGCTCCCGGATCGCCCCCTGCCGGGGACCCGGATTTGGGCCGCCGTGCCGGAGGTGGTTGGCTTGCCGCCGACCCCCGAAGTCGAGTGTTCACACGTGCTGGAGGAACAGGTATGGCGCAGGTCGAGGCCACCACGGAGCGGATCATCGCGGCCGACGCGGAGACCGTGTTCGACGCGCTCGCGGACTACACCGGCACCCGCTCCAAGGTGCTGCCCGAGCACTTCAGCGAGTACGAGGTGCGCGAGGGCGGCGACGGCGAGGGGACCCTCGTCCACTGGAAGCTGCAGGCCACCAGCAAGCGGATCCGCGACTGCCTGCTGGAGGTCACCGAGCCCACCGACGGGCAGCTCGTCGAGAAGGACCGCAACTCCTCGATGGTGACGACCTGGACGGTCACCCCGGCCGGCGAGGGCAAGTCCCGCGCCGTGGTCTCCACCGTGTGGAACGGCGCCGGCGGCATCGGCGGCTTCTTCGAGCGGACCTTCGCGCCCAAGGGCCTCGCCCGGATCTACGACGCGCTGCTGGACAAGCTGGCCGCCGAAGTGGAGAAGTGACGCGTCACCGGATCGGGTGGTTCGGGCGCAGGGCCGGGCGGGCACCCGCCCCCGCCCGGGCCTGAACCCGCCCCCGCCCGGGCCTGAACCCGCCCCCGCCCCGGCCTGAACCCGCCCGCGTCGCCCGTGCGCACCCTTCGTACGCCTGTGCGCGCCCCCGTGCCCCCCGTACCCCCGCGTGCACTCCCGCGCACCCCCGCGTTCCCCCGCCGCCCCGCGCGGCCGGGCGCGCTGCCGGGCCGCGCGGGGCGGCACGGCCTAGGGTGAAGGCGCCGCCCGCGGCCGCGGGCGGACGTCCCGGACCGCACGGGGGCCCGATGAAGATCCTCATCTCCGCCGACATGGAGGGCGCGACCGGGGTGACCTGGCCGGCCGACGTGCTGCCCGGCACCCCGCAGTGGGAGCGCTGCCGGGCCATGTTCACCTCGGACGTGAACGCCGCCGTCCTCGGCTTCTTCGACGGCGGCGCCGACGAGGTCCTGGTCAACGAGGCGCACTGGACCATGCGCAACCTGCTCCTGGAGCAGCTCGACGAGCGGGTCGAGATGCTGACCGGCCGCCACAAGTCCCTCTCCATGGTCGAGGGGGTGCAGCACGGGGACGTGGACGGGATCGCCTTCGTCGGCTACCACACCGGCGCCGGGGCCGAGGGGGTACTCGCCCACACCTACCTCGCCAACTCCATCACCGGGGTCTGGCTCAACGGCGAGCGCGCCAGCGAGGGGCTGCTCAACGCCCGCGTGGTCGCCGAGTACGGGGTCCCGGTGGTCCTCGTCACCGGCGACGACCTGACCTGCGACGACGCCCGCGGCTACGCGCCCCGCGCCCGTACCGTCGCCGTCAAGGACCACGTCTCGCGGTACGCCGCCGTCTGCCGCCCGCCCGCGCGGACCGCCGCCGAGATCCGGTCCGCGGCCGAGGAGGCCGCGGCCCTCGCGGTCCGTCACGAGCCGGTGCAGGGCGGCCCGTTCGGCTTCGTCCTGGAGTTCGACGCCGAGCACCTCGCCGCCGCGGCCACCGTCGTCCCCGGGGTGGAGCGCACGGGGGAGCGGCGGATCTCGTACACCAGCGGGGCGATGTACGAGGGGATCCGGACGTTCAAGGCGGTCACCACGATCGTCTCGGCGGCCGTGGAGGAGCAGTATGGCTGATATGCATTCTCTTGAGACCGAAACCCTTTCGCCCGGGACCGTCGACGCCACGGCCCTCGACGAGGCGGTGCAGTTCACCTCGGACCTGATCCGCATCGACACCACCAACCGCGGCGGCGGCGACTGCCGCGAGCGCCCCGCCGCCGAGTACGTGGCCGAACGCCTCGCGCAGGCCGGGCTGGAGCCCGTGCTCCTGGAGCGCACCCCGGGCCGCACCAACGTCGTCGCCCGCATCGAGGGCACCGACCCCGGGGCCGACGCCCTGCTCGTCCACGGCCACCTCGACGTGGTCCCCGCCGAGGCCGCCGACTGGAGCGTGCACCCCTTCTCGGGCGAGGTGCGCGACGGCGTGGTCTGGGGCCGGGGCGCCGTGGACATGAAGGACATGGACGCGATGGTCCTGTCCGTCGTACGGGCCTGGGCCCGCTCCGGGGTCCGCCCCCGCCGCGACATCGTGATCGCGTACACCGCCGACGAGGAGGACAGCGCCGTCGACGGCTCGGGCTTCCTCGCCGACCACCACCCGGAGCTCTTCGAGGGCTGTACGGAGGGCCTGAGCGAATCCGGCGCCTTCACCGTCCACCCCGCCCCGGGCCGCGCCCTGTACCCGATCGCCGCCGGCGAGCGCGGCACCGCCTGGCTGAAGCTGACCGCGCACGGCACCGCCGGCCACGGCTCCAAGCCCAACCGCGCCAACGCCGTCAGCCGGCTCGCCGGTGCCGTGTCCCGCATCGGGGAGCACGAGTGGCCCGTCCGGTACACCCCCACCGTCCGCGCCGCACTGCGCGCCCTCGGCTCCGTGTACGGGCTGGCCGCCGACCCCGACGACCCGGGCTTCGACCTCGACGCCTTCCTCGCGGCCCTCGGCCCCGCCGCGGCCCTGGTCGAGGCCACCGTCCGCAACAGCGCCAACCCGACCATGCTGGAGGCCGGGTACAAGCTCAACGTGATCCCCGGCCGGGCCACCGCCCACGTCGACGGGCGGGTCCTGCCCGGCGGCGAGGAGGAGTTCCGCACCACCCTCGACGCCCTGACCGGCCCGGACGTGGACTGGGAGTACCACCACCGCGAGGTGGCCCTGGAGGCCCCCGTCGACTCGCGGACGTACGCCGTGCTGCGCTCCTCGGTGGAGCGCTTCGACCCCGACGGCCACGTGGTGCCGTTCTGCATGGCGGGCGGCACCGACGCCAAGCAGTTCTCCCGGCTCGGGATCACCGGCTACGGGTTCTCGCCGCTGAAGCTCCCGCCCGGCTTCGACTACTGGTCGCTCTTCCACGGGGTGGACGAGCGGGTGCCCGTCGAGGCCCTGCACTTCGGGGTCAGGGTGCTCGACCACGCGCTGCGCACGCTGTAGGGCGGCCGCGGTCCACGGGGCGGCGGGCGGCGGAATCCGGCATTCGGTATCGGCAAGTGCTATTCGGCATACGGCATTCGGGAAGGGGACGCGGGATGGTGTCCACGGGACCGTACGGCAGCTGGCCCTCGCCGATCGGCGCCGGGCTCGCGGCGGGCCGCGACGGCCGGCCCGAGTACCTCGGCGCGGTCGGCGGGGAGCTGTGGTGGACCGAGCCCCGGCCCGCCGAGGACGGCCGCCGCGCCCTCGTGCGGGTCCGGGCCGACGGCACGGAGGAGACCGTGCTGCCCGCCCCGTGGAACGTCCGCAGCAGGGTGGTCGAGTACGGCGGCCGGCCCTGGGCGGCACTGGCCCGCGGGGACGGCGCCGGGCCGCTCGTCCTCTTCGTGCACTACGCCGACCAGCGGCTGTACGCGTACGAGCCCGCGGCCGGTACGGGACCCCGCCCGCTGACCCCCGAGGGCGGCGGGCTGCGCTGGGCCGACCCCGTGATCCGGCCCGCACCCGGCGAGGCCTGGTGCGTACTGGAGGAGTCCACCGGCCCCGCGCCCACCGACGTGCGCCGCGTGCTGGCCGCCGTCCCCCTGGACGGATCGGCCGCCCGGGACCGGTCCGCGGTGCGGGAGCTCACCGGAGACGGGCACCGCTTCACCACCGGGGTGCGGCTCTCCCCGGACGGGACGCGGGCCGCCTGGCTGGTCTGGGACCACCCCCGGATGCCCTGGGACGGCAGCGAGCTGAAGGTGGCCCGGGTGACGCCCGGGGGCGGGCTCGCCGGGCCGCGGACCGTGCTCGGCGGCCCCGCGGAGTCCGTGGCGCAGGCGGACTGGGCGGCCGACGGCAGCCTGCTCGCCGTCACCGACCGCACCGGCTGGTGGAACCTCCACCGCGTGGACCCGGACACCGGCGGCGCCGTCAACCTCTGCCCGCGGGAGGAGGAGTTCGGCGGTGCGCTGTGGAAGACCGGCCTGAGCTGGTTCGCCCCGCTGGACGACGGGCTCGTCGCCGTGCTCCACGGGCGCGGCGCCACCCTCCTCGGAATCCTCGACCCCGCCACCGGCGACCTGGTCGACGCACCCGGACCCTGGACCTCCTGGCAGCCCGCCCTCGCGGTGCGCGGCACCCGGGTGGCGGGGGTCGCGGCCAGCCCGCGCAGCGCCTGCGAGGTGGTCGAACTGGACACGGCCACCGGCCACGCCCGGGTCGCGGGCGCGCACCGGGCGGACCCGGTCGACCCGGTGTACTACCCCGAGCCCCAGACCCGCACCTTCACCGGACCCGACGACCGGGAGATCCACGCGCACGTCTACCCGCCCCACCACCCCGGGTGGGCGGCCCCCGCCGACGAGCTCCCGCCGTACGTCGTGTGGGCGCACGGCGGACCCACCTCCCACGTGGAAGCCGTACTCGACCTGTCCATCGCCTACTTCACCTCCCGGGGGATCGGGGTGGCCGAGGTCAACTACGGCGGGTCCACGGGGTACGGGCGGGCCTACCGGGAGCGGCTGCGCGAGCAGTGGGGCGTGGTGGACGTGGAGGACTGCGCGGCCGTGGCGCGCGCGCTGGCCTCCGAGGGCACCGCCGACCCCGCGCGGCTCGCGGTCCGCGGCGGCAGCGCCGGCGGCTGGACCGCGGCCGCCTCGCTCGCCGCCACCGGGCTGTACGCCTGCGGGACGGTGATCTACCCGGTGCTGGACGCGGCCGCCATCGCGGCGGAGACCCACGACTTTGAATCGCGCTACCTCTCCGGCCTGGCCGCCCGCGGCGAGGACCGCTCGCCGCTGGCCGGGGCCGAGCGCATCACCGCCCCCTTCCTGCTCCTCCAGGGGCTCGACGACGCCGTCTGCCCGCCCGCCCAGGCCGAGCGCCTCCTCGCCCGGATGGCCGGCCGCGGGGTCCCGCACGCCTACCTCGCCTTCGAGGGCGAGGGGCACGGCTTCCGGCGCGCGGACACCATGGTCCGGGCCCTGGAGGCCGAACTCGCGCTGTACGCACGGGCCTTCGGCTTCGAGCGGGAAGACCTGGCGCCCCTGGAGCTGAGGACGTGACGGGGCGCGGCGGCGGACGGGCGGGGTCCGGGGTTAGCGTGGCCGCATGAGCGAAGAACGCGAACCTGGAGCGGCGTACGTCAGGACCGGCGCCCGCGTGGGGCTGCGGCCCTACCGGGCCGCCGACGGGCCGGAGTTCACCGCCCGCGCCCGCGAGAGCAGGCAGCTGCACCGCCCCTGGCTGTTCCCGCCCGACACCCTGCACGCGTACGGGGAGTACGCGGCCCGGCTGACGGGCGCGGCGGCGGAGTCCGGCCGGACCGGCTACCTGGTCTGCGAGCTCGACGGCGGCGGCATCGCCGGGTTCGTGAACGTGAACAACATCGTCCACGGCGCCTTCCGCTGCGGGGCCCTCGGCTACGGCGCGTTCGCCCACGCGGCCGGGCGCGGGCTGATGTCCGAGGCGCTGGACCTGGTCCTCGCCGAATGCTTCGGGCCGCTCGGCCTGCACCGCCTGGAGGCCAACGTCCAGCCGGGCAACACCGCTTCGATCGCCCTGGTCCGCGGACGGGGCTTCCGGCTGGAGGGGTTCTCACCGGACTTCCTGTACGTCGACGGCGCCTGGCGCGACCACGAGCGCTGGGCCGTCACCGCCCCGCCCGCGGGAGGATGATCCGGTGCACCGGTTCGTCCTGATCGACGCCCCGTCCAACCTGGGGCTGCGGCCCCCGGCCCCCGGCACCGTCCCCGGCTGCCACAAACTCGCCACGGCCCTGCGCGAAGAGGGCCTGCTCGCCCGCCTCGGCGCCGTGGAGGGCGGCGCGGTGGTCCCGCCCCGCTACGACCGCGGGCACTGGCGGGAGGGCGACGGGGTCTTCCACGCCGAGGCCATCGCGGCGTACACCGTCCGCCTCGCCGACCGCATCCAACGGCACCTGGAGAAGGGGGAGTTCCCCGTGGTCCTCGGCGGGGACTGCTCCATCCAGCTCGGCGCCTCGCTGGCCATGCGCCGCCTGGGCCGGTACGGGCTCGCCGCCCTCGACGGCTCGGCGGACTTCCGCCACCCCGGCAACGAGAAGGCCAACGGGCCCGTCGGGGCCGCCGCCGGAGAGGAGCTCGCCCTCGCCACCGGCCGCGGACAGGACCTGCTCACCGACCTCGAAGGGCTGCGGCCCTACCTGCGCGAGGAGGACGTGCGCCTCTTCGGGATCCGCGACGCCGACGGGGACCTGCCCGAGCTCGCGCAGGCCGGCATCGCCGCGGCCACGGTCGGCGCGATCCGCACCCGCGGCCCGCAGGCCGCCGCCCGCGAGGCCCTGGCCGCCTTCCGGGACTCCGGCACCCGGGGCTTCTGGGTGCACCTGGACGCGGACGTGCTCGACCCCTCGGTCATGCCCGCCGTGGACTCGCCCGAGCCCGACGGCCTGCTGCCCGGCGAACTCACCGAACTGCTGCTGACGCTGGCCGCCTCACCCCGGTGCGCCGGGGTGAACGTCACCGTCTACGACCCCGACCTCGACCCCGGGGGCGCCGCCGGCCGGCTCCTCGCCGACGTCCTCGTGGCGGCCTTTGCGCAATCCTGACCCGGTGTGGTCCGCGGGACCCCTGTTCTTCGGCCGCCGTGGCGTGTTCCATTCCCCTGGGGGCGCGCGCACCCCGCACCGCCCCGGCGAGAAGGGGAGGTCTCCTTGCCATGACCGCCACCAGCATCCGTCGCGCCGTACTCACCCTGCCCGCAGCCCCGTTGGGCGCCGAGAACCCGCTGCCCGCCCTCCGCGCCCCCGAGGTCCCGCCGGGCTCCGCCCCCGGCCCGCACGGACCGGGCCCGCATGCGCCCGGCGCGCCGCACCCGGGTGCGCGGCCCGCCGGCATGTGGAGCCGCGGCCTGCCCGGCCCCGCCGCCGGGCAGGCGCTGCCCCGCGACATGGCCCGCCAGCTCGGCCACGCCCCGCTGCGCAGCCTCCTGCCCGTCCGCGTCCTCGACGGGTACGGAAGACAGCGCATCGAGCGCGGGTTCGAGGCCGTCGTCATCGAGAACGCCTACTTACGCGCCACCGTCCTCCCGGAACTCGGGGGCCGCGTGGTCTCCCTGGTCGACAAGGCCCCCGGAAGCGCGGCAAGTTCGCCGCCCGCCGCCGGGGACCGGCCGGCCGAACGCGAACTGCTGTACCGCAACCCGGTGTTCCAGCCCGCGGCCTTCGCACTGAACGGCGCCTGGTTCTCCGGCGGCATCGAGTGGAACACCGGCGCCACCGGCCACTCCGCCCTGTCCTGCGCCCCGCTGCACGCCGCCGTGGTGACCGCTCCGGACGGCGGGGTGATGCTGCGGCTGTGGGAGTGGGAGCGGCTGCGCGACCTGCCCTTCCAGGTGGACCTGTGGCTGCCCGCGGACTCCCGCCACCTGTACGCCGGGATCCGCGTCCGCAACCCCCACGAGCGCCCCGCCCCCGTCTACTGGTGGTCCAGCGCCGCGGTGCCCGAGGCCCCCGGCACCCGCGTCCTCGCCCCGGCCGACGAGGCCTGGCACCTCGACGGCGCCCGGACCCTGCGGCGGATCCCCTTCCCCGGCGGTACCGGGCGCGCCGATCCCACGTACCCCCTGAACGCCGCCCGGCCCGCCGACTGGTTCTACGAGCTGCCCGAGGGCGCCCGCCCGTGGATCGCCGCCCTCGACACCTCCGGGTACGGGCTCGTCCAGACCTCCACCGAACGGCTGCGCGGGCGCAAGCTGTTCGTCTGGGGCACGGGCCCCGGCGGACGCCGCTGGCAGGAGTGGCTGACCGAGCCCGGCACCCCCGGGTACGCCGAGGTCCAGGCCGGGCTCGCCCGTACCCAGCTGGAGCACGTCCCGCTGGCGGCGGGCGCCGAGTTCAGCTGGCTGGAGGCGTACGGGCCGCTCGCCGCCGACCCCGCCGCCGTCCACGGACCCGACTGGGAGGCGGCCCGCGCCGGGGCCGCCGCACGGCTCGCCGCCGACCTGCCGCGCGAGCGCGTGGACGCCGCCTACGCCGCCTGGCTGCCGTACGCCGACGCCGAACCGGGGGAGCGGCTGGCCCGGGGCTCCGGCTGGGGCGCGCTGGAGGTGCTGCGCGCCGGTCACAAACTGCCCGGCACCCCCTTCGAGGAGGCCGGGCTGGAGGAAGTCCAGGCGCCCTGGGTGGAGTTGTACCGCACCGGGGTGTTCCCCGCCCCGGCGGCCCCCGCGCCGCCCGGGCCCAGCCTGGTGGCCGTGCACTGGCGGGACATGCTGGAGACCGCGCCCGCCGACCCGCTCACCGAGTACCACCTCGGCGTGGCCCAGTGGCACGCCGGCGACGTGGCGCAGGCCGTGCGCAGCTGGGAGCGCGGACTGCCCCTGGCCCCGGCCCGCTGGCCCCTGCTGCGCTGCCTGGCCGTGGCCGACGAGCTCGCCGGACACACCGAGCGGGCCGCCGACCGCTTCGGGGAGGCCTTCGCCGACCTGTGCGCGCACGGCGGTGACGGGCCCGTCTGGGAGGCGGCGGAAGCCGCGCTGGGCCGGGAGGCCCTGTCCGCACTGCTGGCCGCCCGGCGCCCGGCGGCGGCCCGCTCGGTCTGGGAGGCGCTGCGGCCCGCCCTGCGGGAGCGGGGCCGCTTCCGGCTGCTGGCCGCCCGCCTCCTGGTGGCCGAGGGGCACGTGGCCGCGGCCCGGCGGGTGTTCGAGGACGGCTTCGAGGTGGCGGACCTGAGGGAGGGGGAGGAGGTGCTCGGCGAGGTCTGGTCCGAGCTCTCGGCAGGCCCGCTGCCGCTTCCGTACGACTTCAGGATGAGGCCGGGGGAGGGCGGGGACTGAGGGGAGGGGTCGGGCCGGAGGGGGTGGGGCTGCCCCTTCCGGGTTCCGGGGGTCCGCAGCGCCGGGCCGGGTCGCGCCTGCTGCCCGGCCCCGCGGACCCTGCGCCCGCTCGCGGTCAGGCGCGGCACAGGACCTCGCCGTGGGGGACCGAGAACCAGCCGTCCGGGTCCGCGCCCCAGGCCCGCCAGGCCCCGGCGATCCGCTCCAGGTCCCCGGGCCCGGCGTGGCCGCCGGACACGGCCTTCTCCGCGTACGCCGAACGGGTGGTCCGGTCCGCCCACAGGCTGCTCCACCAGGCCCGCTCCTCCGCGGTGGCGAAGCACCACACCGTCGAGGAGCAGGAGACCCCGGTGAACCCGGCCGCGCGGGCCCAGGCGTGCAGCCGCCGCCCGGCGTCCGGTTCGCCGCCGTGCGCCCGCGCCACGCGGCCGTACAGGTCCTGCCACTCCTCCAGGACCGGGGCCTGCGGGTACCAGGTCATGGCGGCGTAGTCCGCGTCCCGCGCGGCGACGATCCCGCCCGGCCGGCACACCCGGCGCATCTCGCGCAGCGCCTGCACCGGGTCGCCCACGTGCTGCAGCACCTGGTGCGCGTGGACCACGTCGAACGAGTCGTCCGGGAAGTCCAGCGCGTGGACGTCGGCCACGGCGAACCGGATCCCGGTCAGCCCCCGCTCGCGGGCGTACGCGCGGGCCTCGTCCACGATCCCGGCCGCGTGGTCCACCGCGGTCACGGGGCCGGGCGCGACCCGCTCGGCCAGGTCGGCGGTGATGGTGCCCGGCCCGCAGCCGACGTCCAGCACGCTCAGCCCCGGGCGCAGCTCGGGCAGCAGGTACGCCGCGGAGTTCGCGGCCGTGCGCCAGCGGTGGGAGCGCAGGACCGACTCGTGGTGCCCGTGGGTGTAGACGGCGGTCTCGCGGTGCGCGGCGGCGGTCATGGCGGCAGCTCCCTCATCGTCGGGCCCGGGCCCGGCTGGTCCGGCTCGTTCACCACGGTAGGCGATCGTGTCGAAATCTGAGATAGGTGTTTTGACATATGGACACACTGCTTGCGCTGCAAGGGGGTTGGGGGAAGCGGTGGCGGGGGAATCGGGGTGCGAGGACAGTGGAACGCGAGGGGCGCGGGCGGAAGAGGACGGTGGGACCCGTGTCAGACACAGCAGCAGGAGCGGGAAGCGCAGCCGGCGGCGCGGAGGCGGCGGACGGCGGAGGCGGTGGCGGTGGGGCGCGGACGCCTGGCCTCCTGGAGGCGCACGCCGAGGCGCTCGCGCTCTTCGGCGGGCTCGTGCACTCCGTGGCCGGGGAGCAGTGGCGCGGCCCGACCCCCTGCACCGACTGGACCGTCCGCGACCTGGTCAACCACGTCACCGGCGAGCAGCTCTGGGTGCCCCCGCTGGTCGCCGAGGGCCGTACGGTCGCCGAGGTGGGCGACGCCCTCTCCGGCGACCTGCTCGGCGCGGACCCGGCCGCGGCCTGGGACCGCGCCGCCGCGCTCGCCGCGGCCGCGTTCGCGGCCCCGGGGGCCCTGGACCGCACGGTCCGGCTCTCGTACGGGCCCGCACGGGGCTCGGCCTACTGCTCGGAACTGACGGCGGACGTGGTCGTGCACGCCTGGGACCTGGCCCGCGGACTCGGCGCCGACGACCGGCTGCCGCCCGCGCTGGTCGAGTTCTCCCTCAAGGAGGTCATGCCGTACGCCGACGGGCTGGCCGCCAGCGGGATGTACGCGGAGCCGCTGGAGGTGCCCGCGGGCGCCGATGCGCAGACCCGGCTGCTGGCGCTGCTCGGGCGCAGGGGCTGAGCGCTGAGCGGGTGCGCACCCGTCGCGCGGGGGCCGTCGGCCGTCCCGCCCGCCCGGCGGCCGGCCCGTGCGGCGAGGGATGACCCGAAGAGACGCAGGGAAAAGCGGGCGGATTATCACTTTTATCCGTATAAAGGGGCAGTGGACTTCTCGGGCAGGCCGGCAGAACGGGCGGTGGTGGGGAACATGCGGCGGACGGCGCCCGAGGGCCGCGGCCCGGTCCGCTACACCCCGCCCGCCCCCGACACCGGCCTGCCCGTCCTGCCCGGCCTGGCCGCCGTACTCGCCGCCGCGGCCGAGCGGACCGGCCCCGAGCCCCCGGGCGGCGCCCCCGCCCTGCGCGCGGCCGCGGCCGGCTACTGGGAGCGCCGCGGCCTCGCCACGGACCCGGACCGGGTGGCAGCGGCCCCCGGGGCCCCGCCCCTGCTGCTGGCCCTGCTCGCCGCGCACGGCGGGGACGTGCTGCTGCCCCGCCCCTGTCCCGCCTGGTGGACACCGCAGATCCGGCTGCTGGGACAGCGGGCCTACCACGTGCCGACCCCCGCCGAATGCGGCGGCGTCCCCGATCCGTACGCGCTGCTGGAGACCGTACGGCGGGTCCGCGCCGAGGGCGGCGACCCGCGGGTGCTGCTGCTCAGCGTGGCCGACGACCCGACGGCCACCGCCGCCCCGCCCGAACTGCTCCGGGAGGCCTGCGAGGCCGCCGTGTTCGAGGGCCTGGCCGTGGTCAGCGACGAGACCTGGCGCGACACCCGGCACCGGCCCCACGAGACCGTGGTGATCAGCCCGGCCGAGATGTGCCCCGAGGAGGTGACCGTCCTCGCCGACCTCTCCGGCTCCCTGCTGCCCCCGGGCTGGCCCGCCGCCGTCGCCCGCTTCCCCGGCACCGCCCGGGGCGAGGGGCTGCGGGCCCGGACCCTGGACGTGCTGACCGCCACCGGCGCGGTGCCCGCCGGACCCGTCTGCGCCGCCGCCGCGCACGCGCTGGGCGAACCCGAGCCGGTCGCGGGCCGGGCCCGCGCCGCCGCCGCGCTGCACGGCCGCATCGCCCGGGCCGCACACGGGGTCCTGCTGGGCGCCGGGGCCCTGGCCCGGCCCCCCGTGGCGGGCCGCCACCTGTACGCCGACCTGGGCCCGCTGCGCGGGGGACTGGGCCGGCGCGGGGTCGGCGACGCCCTGGAGCTGGAGGAGTACCTCGGGACCCGGCTGGGGCGGCCCGTCCCCGGGGGCCAGCGGTTCGCGGACGAGGCCGTGGCCCTGCGGGTCCGGCTCGCCACCGGCCCCCTGCTCGGCGACACCCCGCAGGACCGGCTGGCGGCCCTCGCCGCCCCCGACCCGGTGGCCCTGCCGCACGTGGCCCGCGCCCTGCGCACCCTCGCCGAGGCCCTCGACGAACTGGGCTGAACCGGGCCGCCCGAAGACCTGTCCCCGACGAGCTGTCCCGAAGGGAACCGCCCCCGATGACGGAGCAGATGGCGCAGCAGCCGGCGCCCACGGAACCGCACGAGGACCCGCACCGGCCGGACCCGCGGGGGCGGGGCCGGCGCGGGCGTGGCCGACGGGGGGCCGCGGCGGACCCTGCCGCGCCCGCCCCGTCGGCCGCGGGCACCTCTCCACACCCTCCGCCGCCTCCCCTCCCGGCCGGCGGGCTCCGGGGGCGGCGCTGGCCGCGCTCCTTCGCCGACCGGCTGACCTCCCCCCTGCCGGGGTTGCGCTCCTTCGCCCGGCTCGCGCGCGAAGGGGCCTTCCGGCCCGGGCCCGCGGGGCTCCTCGGCATCCCCGACCTGCCGTACGCGCCCGGCCCGATGCCGCCCGTCCCGGCCGGCGGGGTGGGGCTGACCTGGGCGGGCCACGCCAGCTGGGTGGTCCGGATCGGGGGGCTCACCGTCCTCACCGACCCGGTGTGGTCCCGGAAGATCCTCGGCACCCCCGCCCGGATCACCCCGGTCGGCGTGCGGTGGGAGGACCTGCCGCCGGTGGACGCCGTCGTGATCAGCCACAACCACTACGACCACCTCGACGCCCCGACCCTGCGGCGGCTGCCCCGCTCCACCCCGCTCTTCGTGCCCGCCGGGCTGGCCCGCTGGTGCCGGCGGCGCGGCTTCACGGCGGTCACCGAGCTCGACTGGTGGGAGGCCGCCGAACTGGGCGGCGTACGCTTCGAGTTCGTACCGGCCCACCACTGGTCCAAGCGCTCCCTGACCGACACCTGCCGGACCCTGTGGGGCGGCTGGGTGCTCTCCTGCGGGGCGCGGAGCGTGTACTTCGCGGGGGACACGGGGTACGGGCACTGGTTCGCCGAGATCGGGCGCCGGCACCCCGGGCTGGACCTGGCGCTCCTGCCGATCGGCGCGTACGCGCCGCGGTGGTGGCTGCGGGAGGTCCACGCGGACCCGGAGGAGGCCGTACGGGCCTTCCAGGACGTGGGGGCGCGGCGGATGGTGCCGATGCACTGGGCGACGTTCGTCCTGTCCGCGGAGCCGGTGCTGGAACCGCTGCTGCGCCTGCGCGCCGCGTGGGAGCGGGCCGCCCTCCCCCGCGACACCCTCTGGGACCTCCCGGTAGGCGCCTCCCGCACCCTCCCCTGACCCCGGTCCCCGCCCGGCCCCCGGGGCTCCGCCCCGGAAGGGGCGGTTTAGCGGCCGCGGGCGCGGCGCCACGCCGCAGGGGCCGCGCCCAGGGCGACCGCCAGGGCGACGGCCAGGGCGACGCCCTTCCACGGTTCGGCGAAGAGGGAGCCGCCCAGGATGCCGATCAGCTGGTACGTCGCCGCCCAGGCCAGGCACGCCGGCGCATCCCCCCGCGCGAACACCCGCATCGGCATCCGCGCCAGCAGGCACGCCAGCATCACCGGGATCCGCCCCGCCGGCACCAGCCGGGACAGCACCAGCACCAGGACCCCGTGCTCCTCCAGCCGGGTCTGCGCGGCAGCCAGCCGGTCCGGGGCCGCCCGGCTGCGCAGCCGCTCCAGCCAGCGCGAGCCGCCCCGCGAGCGGACCCCGCGCTGCCCGAGCCAGTACAGCGCCATGTCGCCGGTGAAGGCGGCCAGCGCCGATACCGCGAACACCAGCAGCAGCCCCACCGGCAGGCTCTGGTGGAAGGCCACCACCGCGGCCGAACTGACCAGCGCCCCGGTCGGGATGACCGGCACCAGCGCCCCCAGCGCCACCAGCACGAACAGCGCCGGATACCCCACCGCCTGCTGCGCGGCATCCGGCGGCACCGCGCTCACCGTGCCCGCCGGCCCGGTCGGGTCCACGGCCCGTACCGCCCCGGCGACGGCACCCGACACGGTCAGCGCCGCCCCCGCGGCCAGTCGCATCAGCATCAGCCGGCCACCACGCCCTCCCCGTGCCCCAGCCGGTGCACGGTCGCCCCCGGGGCCAGCAGCCCCGCCTGCCGTACGAACTCCCCGCCCGGCGCGTGGAACTCGTGCGGCCGCACCGCGTCCATGCCGATCGGCCAGTACGTCCCGTAGTGCACCGGCACCGCCGCCGCCGCGCCCAGCTGCGCCAGCGCCCGCGCCGCCGCCCGCGCGTCGAGGTGCCCCGCGCCAAGGAACGGCCCCCAGCCGCCCACCGGCAGCAGGGCCACGTCCACCGGGCCCACCTCCCGCGCCATCGAGTCGAACAGCCCGGTGTCCCCCGCGAAGTACGTACGGGACGAGCCCTCGACCACGTACCCCAGCGCCGGGCACCGGTGCGGCCCGAACGGCAGCCGCCGCCCGTCGTGCGCCGCGCTCACCACCCGCACGCGCACCGCCCCGAACTCCACCACGTCCCCCGGCGTGACCTCCGTGATCCGCGCCCCCGCCAGCCGCCGCAGCCCCGGCACCGCCCCCCCCGCCCCCCGCGGCACCAGCAGCCGGGTGCCCGGCGCGAGCTTCGCCAGCGAGGGCAGGTGCAGGTGGTCGGAGTGCAGGTGCGAGACCAGCACCGCATCGGCCTCCGCGGCCGAGGCGGGCGGCAACTCCCCGCAGCGGCGCCGCAGATGCGCCAGCCGCCGGACGAACAGCGGGTCCGTCAGGAAGCGCACGCCCGAGTCCTCGACCGTACAGGTGGCATGACCCCACCAGGTGATCCCCGCCGGCACGCGCCGCCCCTCTCCGCCGACCCGCTCCGCGAGGCCCGCCCCGCGGACCTCCCCGGCCGGTTCCGGAACCGGCCGCACCCTCCGAGCTTAGGCCGTCCCTTCCCGATCTTGCCGGGTCCGCCAAGCCGTCCCTTCCCGATCTTGCCGGGAGACGGCCCGGGCCGCAGCCCGGCGGAGTAGGGTCGGGCGGCATGGATGAGGTGCGCGTGGCCGCGATCGCGAGCCTGGCCCCGCTCGAGGAGCTCGACAGCGACCCCTTTGCGGTCGACACCCGCAGCCAGCACGCCATGTGCGCCCGCTGGGCCGCCGACCAGGGGTACGTGGTCACCCGGCAGCTGCTCTTCTACGGGCTGCGCCCCGACCACGTCGGACTGTGGACCGACGTGGACGCCGGACAGGTCGACCTGTTCGTCGCGCCGAACCGCCGCGTCCTGGCCCGCGCCCTGAGCTCGGTCGAGGAGTTCACCGCCGCATGCGACCGGCGCGGGATCCGGCTCGAAACCGTCGGCCGGGACGAACCGTCCTACACCCCCGCCATGAAGGCCGAGGTCCACCGCCGCCTGTCCATGCCCACGGCCGGGTACGACGGCACCTGACGCAGCCTCCGCCGCCTCCCCCGGACGGCCCCCCGTTCGTGCGAGGCTGGGCCCGGGACCCGCAGGCCGTGGCGCGGGTCGGGGGCCGGGGTCCCCCCGGAGCGGTCCGGGGGAGTGAGGTGGGACTGCGTGCACGACGGGCGATGGCGTAGGGCGGGCAGCGCCCTGTTCCGGGTGGCGACGGTGTGGGCGGTGTCCACGCTGACCATGCTCGCCCTCGCGGGCATCCTCCCGGACTTCCAGCTCCAGTCCGACGACGGAGACAGCACCACCCGCATCGCCCTCACCGCCGCCTGGGGCGCGGGCGCCTTCGGCCTGCTGAACGCCCTGGTCTGGCCGGTGCTGGTACGGGCGGTGCTGCTGGTCCCCGCCCTCGTCCTCGGCCTGCTCGTCTTCTTCCTCAGCGGCTCCCTGCTGCTCATCGCCCTCGGCCTGATCCCCGACGGGCGCGGCGAGGCCGACTGGCAGACCGCCGTCGTCGTCGCCGCCGTGATGTCCGCCGTGGCCTCCGCGACCGCCACCGCCCTGGCCGTGCGCGACGACGACGCCTACCGCCGCCGCCTCTACCGGCTCGCCGACCGCAGGCGCCGCCGCCAGCACCGGGTCCACGCCGCCGGCGCCTCCGAGGCCCGGCCCGGACTGGTCTTCCTCCAGCTCGACGGGGTCGGGTACGAGGTCCTGCGGCAGGCCGCGGCCACCGGCCTGATGCCCGCCACCGCCCGGATGCTGGAGCGCACCCACCGCCTGATGCCCTGGCACACCGACTGGTCCAGCCAGACCGGCGCCAGCCAGCTCGGCATCCTGCACGGCTCCAACTTCGACGTGCCGGCCTTCCGCTGGTACGAGAAGGACACCGGCGAGATCGTGGTCTGCAACCGGCCCACCAGCGCCGCCGAACTCCAGCGCCGCGCCGTGCGCCGCACCGGCGACCCCGGGCTGCTCAGCCTCGACGGGGCCAGCCGCGGCAACCTCTTCAGCGGCGGCGCCGACCAGCTCGCCCTGGTGCTGTCCGTCTCCGCCCGCCGCGGCCGCGACAACCGCTCCCGCGCCGGCTACTTCGCCTACTTCTCCGACCCCGCCAACTCCGTGCGCACCGCCCTGTCCCTGGTCGCCGAGGTGTTCCGCGAGATCGGCCAGTCCGTACGGGCCCGGCTGCGCGGCGACCGGCCGCGGGTGGCCCGCGGCGGGCTCTACCCCTTCATCCGGGCCTTCGCCACCGTCGTGGAGCGGGACGTCGTCGTCGCGGCCGTGATCGGCGACATGCTCGCCGGGCGCGCCGCCGTCTACGCCGACCTGGTCGCGTACGACGAGGTCGCCCACCACTCCGGGCCGCGGCACAAGGACACCGAGCAGGTGCTCAGGCGCCTGGACCGCAGCGTGGAGCTGATCGAGAAGGTGGCCGCGCACGCCCCGCGCTCGTACCGGCTCGTCCTGCTCTCCGACCACGGCCAGAGCCCCGGAGAGACCTTCCTCGGCCGCTACGGTCTCACCCTGCGCGACCTCGTACGGGCCGGCTGCGGCCTGCCGGTGCCGCGGCGCGCCGGGCGCACCCCCAGCGGGGCCGAGGCCCGGGCGGCCGTGCTCGCGGCCCTGCACCGGCCCGTGGAGGAGGGCGTGGAGGAGCGCCCGGGAACCGGCTCCGCCCCGGTGGTCCTCGCCTCCGGGAACCTGGGGCTGATCTCCTTCCCCGACGTACCGCTGCGGATGGACCGGGTCGCGATCGAGCGCCGCCACCCCGCCCTGCTCGCCACCCTCGCCAACCACCCCGGCGTCGGCTTCCTGCTGGTCGACGGGGAGGTCCTGGCCCGGGACGGGGCCGTGGCCCGGCTCGACGCCCCGGGGGAGGCCGAAGCGCTGCTGGCGGACTTCGGACCCGGCGCGGCCGAGGCGGTCCGCCGCACCGACTCCTTCCCGCACGCCCCCGACATCATGGTGAACTCGGCGTACGACCCGGCCACCGGCGCGGTGCACGCCTTCGAGGAGCAGATCGGCTCGCACGGCGGCCTGGGCGGGGAGCAGGGCCGCCCCTTCCTCATGTGGCCCGCCGTGCTCTCCGAACCGCCCGAGCGGATCACCGGCGCCGAACAGGTCCACCTGGTCCTGCGGCGCTGGCTCTGGCAGGCGGCCGACGGCCCGCTGCCCGCCTCCGGCGGCGACCTCGCCCAGGAGTAGCCCCTCCGTCCCCCTGACCTGCCCGGTTCCGGTCGGGGGCGCCGCCGCGGGCAGGTGCCCGCCCGCGGCCGGAATCCTCCGCCGGCGGGGACCGTACGGCGGAGGATCTGCGGGACCCGGGGTGGGGCTGCCGCAGGAATCCCGGCGATTTGGCGGGAAATGCCTGGTCGCTGACCATATGCAGCGGTCCGGTACCCCCGGGCCCTCCTGCACCACGAGAGGCACCACCCCGCGATGCTCACGAGGCACCCCCGGCGGCCCGGGTCCCCCACCCCGGACTCCGCCCCCGTCCCCGGCCCCGCCGTCCCCGGCTCCGCCCCCGCCGCCCCCGCCGGGGACCGGCACGCCCGCCGCTTCGGCCTCCCCGTGGCCACGGCCCTGGTCACGGGCAACATCATCGGCGGCGGGATCTTCCTGCTCCCCGCCTCCGTCGCCCCCTTCGGCACGGTCAGCCTGCTCGCCTTCGGCGTGCTGACGGCCGGCGCGATATGCCTGGCCCTGGTCTTCGGCCGGCTCGCCGCCCGCCACCCGCGGACCGGCGGCCCGTACGTGTACGCCCGCGCCGCCTTCGGCGATTTCGCGGGCTTCCTCGCCGCCTGGAGCTACTGGATCACGGCCTGGGTGTCGAACGCCGCCCTCGCCGTCGCCTCCACCGGCTACCTCGCCGTGCTCTTCCCGGGCCTCGGGGACCACACCTGGACCCTGTGCCTGGCCGCGCTGGCCGTGCAGTGGCTGCCCGCCCTCGCCAACCTGGCCGGCACCCGGTACGTCGGCGCCGTCCAGCTCACGGCCACGGTCCTGAAGTTCGTACCGCTGCTGGTCGTGGCCGTCGGCGGGCTGTTCTTCTTCGACCCCGCCCACACCGGGCCCTTCCTCGCGGAGGGCGCGGGCGGCTCCGCGCTCGGCGCGGTCTCCGCCTCCGCCGCCATCCTGCTCTTCAGCTACCTCGGCGTGGAGTCCGCGGCCGTCAGCGCGGGCGAGGTCCGCGATCCGCGGCGCAACGTCGGCCGCGCCACCGTGCTCGGCACCCTGGGGGCCGCCGCCGTGTACCTGCTCGGCACCCTCGCGGTCTTCGGCCTGGTCCCGCACGAGCGGCTGGTCGACTCGCAGGCCCCCTTCTCGGACGCCGTGGACGCCATGTTCGGCGGCGGCTGGGGCGGCACCCTGGTCGCGGGCGCGGCCGTGGTCTCCATCCTCGGCGCCCTCAACGGCTGGACCCTGCTCAGCGCCCAGACCCCGTACGCGGCCGCCCGCGACGGGCTCTTCCCCGGGGTCTTCGCCCGCCGCAGCCGCGGGGTGCCGGTCGCCGGGGTCCTGGTCACCGTGGTCCTCGCCTCCGCACTGACCGTCTACAACTACACGGCCGGCCCGGCGGGGGTCTTCGAGGTCCTGGTCCTCGTCACCACCTTCACCGCCACCGTGCCGTACCTGCTCGCCACCGCGGCCCAGCTGTACTTCCTGCTGTCGGGGCAGGGGGAGCGCGTGGACCGGCGCCGGCTGGTGCGCGACGGGTTCCTCGCCGCCGCGGCCGCCGCCTTCTCCCTGTGGCTGGTCGCCGGCGCGGGCTACGCAGCCGTCTACCAGGGGGTCCTGTTCCTCTTCGCGGGCGTGCTCGTCTACGCCGTCATGTCCGCCCGGACACGCCGGAGGCCCGGCACCCCGCAAGGGGCACCGGGCCTCACCGGGCCTGCTCGACGGGATCAGTCGAGGTAGTCGCGCAGCACCTGGGAGCGGGACGGGTGGCGCAGCTTCGACATGGTCTTCGACTCGATCTGGCGGATCCGCTCGCGGGTCACGCCGTACACGCGGCCGATCTCGTCCAGGGTCTTCGGCTGGCCGTCGTTCAGCCCGTACCGCATGGAGACCACGCCCGCCTCGCGCTCGGACAGGGTGCCGAGGATCGACTGGAGCTGCTCCTGCAGGAAGGTGAAGGACACGGCGTCGGCCGGCACGACCGCCTCGGAGTCCTCGATGAGGTCACCGAACTCGCTGTCGCCCTCCTCACCCAGCGGGGTGTGGAGGGAGATCGGCTCGCGGCCGTACTTCTGGACCTCGATGACCTTCTCCGGGGTCATGTCGAGCTCCTTGCCCAGCTCCTCCGGGGTGGGCTCGCGGCCCAGGTCCTGGAGCATCTGGCGCTGCACGCGGGCGAGCTTGTTGATGATCTCGACCATGTGCACGGGGATGCGGATCGTGCGCGACTGGTCCGCCATCGCACGCGTGATGGCCTGGCGGATCCACCAGGTCGCGTACGTGGAGAACTTGAAGCCCTTGGTGTAGTCGAACTTCTCCACCGCGCGGATCAGGCCGACGTTGCCCTCCTGGATCAGGTCCAGGAAGAGCATGCCGCGGCCGGTGTAGCGCTTGGCCAGCGAGACCACGAGGCGGAGGTTGGCCTCCAGCAGGTGGTTCTTGGCCCTGCGGCCGTCCTCGACCAGGATCTCCAGCTCGCGCCGGTACGCGGGCTTGAGGTCCTCCTCCTCTTCGAGCTTGTACTCGGAGAACAGGCCCGCCTCGATCCGCTTGGCGAGCTCGACCTCCTGCTCGGCGTTGAGGAGCGGCACCTTGCCGATCAGCTTCAGGTAGTCCTTGACGGGGTCGGCGGTGGCACCGGCGACCATGACGGTCTGCGCCGGGGCGTCGTCGTCGTCCTCGTCGGACAGCACGAAGCCCTGGCCGCCCGCCTTCGCCGGCTCCTCCTCGGCCTCGTCCTCGAGGTTCTCGAACAACTCCTCGTTCTCGACGTCCACGGCCTCTTCGCCGTCGGCGTCCTTCGCGGTCTTCTTCGCCGCCGTCTTCTTGGCGACGGTCTTCTTCGCGGCGGTCTTCTTGACCGTGCGCTTCTTCGGCTCGGCGGCGGACTCGGCGTCCCCGGCGGCCGAAGCACCGGCCTCCGCCGCGGGCTGAGCGGATATGGCCGCAGCAGCGGCCGCGGGGGCGGTGGCGGCCGTCTTGCGCGCGCCGATGGGGCGCGGCGCTGCGGCAGCCTTCTTCACCGTGGTGCGGGCGGGGGCCGCGGCGGCCTTGCGGGGCTTCTTCGCAGCGGTCTTCGCAGCGGGGGCCGCGCTCACGTGCAGGGCGACGCCCTCCTCGTCCAGCACCTGGTTCAGGCTGCGCAGGACCCGCTTCCACTGGTCCACCGGGATGCGGCCGGCCTCGAAGGCCTGCCGAACATCGTCACCGTTGATGTGACCCTGCTCGCGGCCGCGCTCGACGAGCGCGACGAGGGCCTCCGATTCGGCGATCTCCGGAGGGAACGTACGGGACGGGCTGAGCGACACAAGGAGCCTCTCGTTGCGAACAGACAAAGGACGGCGGGACATCTTCGCGCGACGACGGGTGCAGGAACCGGGCGGGGTCTCCGCACCGGCGCCGCGCAAGGACACCTGTCGGTTCATCGCACGCCCGAGAGGATTCGTTACGCACGGAATTGAGTGACCTGCGCCACGCTGTCTGCGCGCCGTCTCCACGGAGCCAACGCCCGGCACCCCGGGATCATTCCGGTTTGCGGGCCTCGATCAGGAATCGCGCGGTGTGGGCGACGAACGGACCGTTCCGCTCGATCTGGTCGTGGAGCTCGCGGAGCCGGTCCCGGTAGTGGCCGACCGTGAAGCCGGGCACCATCCAGATGACCTTCCGGAGGAAGTAGATCACGGCTCCGATGTCGTTGAACTCCGTACGCAGGCGCTCCGAGCGCAGGTCCAGCACCTCGAGGCCGGCCGCCTCCGCCCCCGCGACCGCGTCGTCCGGGTGCCGGCCGCGCCGGACCTCCTCCGGCTGCGGGCCGAGGAAGTACTCGACCAGCTCGAAGACGCTCGCCGGGCCGACCTGCTGGGAGAAGTACGTGCCCCCCGGGCGCAGCACCCGGGCGATCTCCTCCCACCAGATCGTCACCGGATGCCGGCTGGAGACCAGGTCGAAGGACCCGTCCGCGAAGGGCAGCGGCGGCTCGTCGGAGTCGGCGACCACGACCGCGCCGAGCGGGTGGAGCAGCGCCGCGGCCTTCGCCACGTTCGGCGGCCAGGACTCCGTGGCCGCCGTCAGCCGGGGCAGCGGTCCGGCCCCGGCCAGCACCTCGCCGCCGCCGGTCTGGACGTCCAGGGCGGCCCCGGCCCGCGCCAGGCGCTCGCCCAGCATGCGCTGGTACCCCCAGGAGGGCCGCTGCTCGGTGGCGCGGCCGTCGAGCCAGGAGAAGTCCCAGCCCGCCACGGACACGGACTCGGCTTCGGCGACCAGTTTGTCGAAAGTAGGCGTCATGTCGTGATCGTTCCAGTTGTCCCGGCCCTACGGCCAGCACATTTTCATTGGGTACGCTGGGCGGCGGCCGTGACTGGCGCTTGGGTGGATCACCACCGGGGAGCGGCCCGGCGTACCGCGGTACGCCGATCCCGTGCGTACGTCCGTACGCCGGTGCCGCGCGCCTGGGCGACCCGCGAACCCGCAGCGACGTTCCAGGAGACCCCTATGACGACTGCCACCGCCCGACTGATGGACGGCACCGCCGTCGCCCGCCGCATCAGCGAGGAGACCGCCGCCCGCGCCGCGCAGATCACCGAGCGCACCGGGACGGCCCCCTGCCTGGCCACCGTGCTCGTCGGCGAGGACCCCGCGTCCGTGACCTACGTGCGCATGAAGCAGAACCGCTGCGCCAAGGCCGGCATCACCTCCCGGCACGTGGCCCTGCCCGCCGAGACCACCACCGAGGAGCTCGTCGCCACGATCACGGCCCTTTCCGAGGACCCGGAGATCAGCGGCATCCTGCTCCAGCACCCGGTCCCGCACCACATCGACGAGCGCGCCGCCTTCGAGGCCATCGCCCCAAGCAAGGACGTGGACGGGGTCACCATGCACTCGTTCGCCGCCATGGGCTTCGGCCTTCCGGGCTTCGTCTCCTGCACCCCCGGCGGGATCATGCGGCTCCTCGCGGAGTACGACGTGGACCTCACCGGCAAGCACGCCGTGGTCGTCGGCCGCAGCGCCATCCTCGGCAAGCCGGCCGGCATGCTCCTGCTGGAGCAGAACGCCACCGTCACCTACTGCCACTCCCGCACCAAAGACCTCGCCTCCCACATCCGCCAGGCGGACGTCCTGATCGCCGCGGTCGGCAAGGCCGAGTTCATCAGCGGCGAGGACATCAAGCCCGGCGCGGTGGTCCTGGACGCCGGGTACAACGAGGGCAACGTGGGCGACGTCCACTTCGAGTCCGCGGCCGCCCGCGCCTCCCTCATCACCCCGGTCCCGGGCGGCGTCGGCCCGATGACCATCGCCGTCCTGCTGGAGCAGACCGTGCAGGCCGCGGCCGCCCACGCGGGCATCGACCCGGCCTGACCGGGCGTACGGCTCGGGCCGTGCGTGCGGCCGGGGCGGGACGTGCGGCCGGGGCGGGACGTACGGCCGCCCCCTCCGGCCGCCCCCGGGACCAAGGCCCCGGGCCCTGCGGCCCGGGGCCCTGCCCGCACCCCCGCACCCGGCCGAAAGAAGGATCCCCGCCGGGGCCCCGCCGGGCTGCACTGGTCAGGTGAACGCCAACGCCCCGATGGACACGAAGCCGCAGCACGGACCGCCCGCGGGACCGGCCGCCGGGCCTGTTGCCGGGCCTGCTGCGGGCCGCCCCCGCCGCCACCCGCGCGGGCTCGCCACCCTCGTCCTCGCCGAGATGTGGGAGCGCTTCAGCCTCTACGGCATGGTCGCGATCCTCGTGCACTTCCTGGCCGCGCCCCGCGCGGCGGGCGGCATGGGCCTCGCGCAGGGCAGCGCGGAGGCCGTCGAGGGTGTGTACATGGCCATGATCTGCCTGCTGGCCCTGCCCGGCGGCTGGATCGCCGACCGCTTCCTCGGCGCCCGCCGCGCCGTCCTGTGGGGCGGGCTCGTGATCATGGCGGGCCACCTGGCCATGGCCGTCCCGAGCGCCGCCGCCGTCTGGCCCGGCCTCGCCCTCATCGTCCTGGGCACGGGCCTCCTCAAGCCCAATATCTCCGCCCTCGTCGGCCGCCTGTACGCCCCCGGGGACGACCAGCGCCGCGACGCCGGATTCTCGCTCTTCTACATGGGCATCAACCTCGGCGCCGTCATCGCCCCGCTGATCGTCGGCTACCTCGGAGAGGAGGTGGACTGGCACCTCGGCTTCGGCGCCGCCGCCGTCGGCATGGCCCTCGGCCTGGTCCAGTACGTGCTCGGCGGCCGCCGCCTGGAGGCCTCCCTGCGCCCGGAGCCCGTGGTCCCGCTCAGCCCCGCCGAACGGGCCCGGCTGCGCCGCTCCGGAGGCTGCGCGCTGGCCGCCACGGCCCTGCTGACCGCCGTGCTCGCCGGCGCGCACGCCCTGGACGTGGACAGCATCACCTTCGCCCTGACCCTGGTCGCCGTGGTGGTGCCCGCCGGGGTCCTGGTGTCCATGTACCGCAGCCCCAAGGTGACCGCCACCGAGCGGATCCGCCTGCGCGCGTACGTGTGGCTCTTCCTGGCCGCCACCCTCTTCTGGATGGTCTACGACCAGATGGGCAACGAGCTCAACCTGTTCGCCGCCCAGAAGACCGACATGAGCCTGCTCGGCCACAGCATCCCGGCCAGCTGGACCCAGGCCCTGCCCTCCCTGTTCGTGATCGCCCTGGCCCCGCTGTTCGCCGCGTTCTGGGTCCGCCGCGGCCGCGGTTTCAGCACCCCGCTCAAGTTCGCCCTCGGCCTCCTGCTGGTCGGCGCCTCCTTCCTGGTCATGTCCTCGGCCGCGGCCATCGCCTCCCGGGGCGTCAAGGTCTCCCTGATGTGGCTGGTCGGCGTGTACGCCATCCAGGTCATGGGCGAGATGTGCCTGAGCCCGGTCGGCCTGTCCGTGACCGCCAAGCTCGCCCCGCGGGCCTTCACGAACCAGATGATGGGCGTGTGGTTCCTGGCCGCGGCCGCCGGCGACGGCATCGGCGGCCAGCTCCCGCGGCTCGACCAGGTCCTCGGCCAGAGCCTCAACTTCGCCTGGCAGGGCGCCCTGGTGCTCGCCGCCGGCGCGACGATGCTCTTCTTCACCCGCCGCCTGAAGACCCTGGCCGGCGAATCGGCCCCCGCGGCGGCCTGAGGGGCCGCGGCGGCATTACCTGCGGGGTAATCGACCCGGGTGCACGGCCCGCGGCAAGGTGGTGCCACCGGGATCCGGGGCCGCGCACTCGGCTCCGGGCCCGGCCCCACCCGCTTCGCACCGCGACCCCACGGAGGCTGGTCCGCCATGTCCGCAACCCTGATCGGCACCCTCGCCCGCACCGGTGAGCCGAAGGCGGTGCTGCGCCGGTTCCTCGCCCTCGACTCGGTGGTCACCACCGCCAACGGGCTCGCGTACCTCGCCTTCTCCGCCCCGCTGGGCCGGCTGCTCGGGATCGGGCAGGGGCTCCTCCTGGCCCTCGGCGTCCTGCTCACCGCCTACGGCGCGGCGGTCGGCTGGCTGGCCTCGCGGCGGGAGCCCCCGGTGCTCGCGGTCAGGGCCGTCGTGGAGACCAACTGCCTGTGGGCGGCCCTGAGCCTGGTCGCCCTGTTCGCCTGGTTCACGCCCACCGCCGCCGGAGCCGTGTGGGTCTCGGCCCAGGCCCTCGCCGTGGCCGGGTTCGCCCTGCTCCAGCAGCTCGCCCTGCGCTCAACCCTCAAGTGAGCGAAGGTACTTCACCGTCGCCGCGTCGGCCGGGAGCATCGTCTCGATGGCCAGCTCGGCGACGGTCACGTCCATCGGGGTGTTGAAGGTGGAGATGGAGGACACGAAGGACAGCACGTGCCCGTCGTGCTCGATCACCAGCGGCAGCGCGAAGTACGGGACGGGCCCGGCCGGTTCGGCACCGCCCGGCCGGTCGGGCACCGGATAGGCCGCGACCTCCTCGTACAGGGCGCGCAGCGGCTCCGAGCGGGCCAGGGCGATCTGCCGCTCCATCTGCGCCAGCAGGTGCCCCCGCCACTCCTTGAGGTTGCGGATCCGCGGGGCGAGGCCCTCCGGGTGCAGGGTGATCCGCATGGCGTTCAGCGGCGGTTCCAGCAGGTGCCCCGGCAGGCCGTCCAGCAGCATCGCGATACCCCGGTTCGCGGCCACCACGTGGTAGGTGCCGTCCACGACGACCGCCGGGTACGGCTCGTAGCCGGTCAGCAGCCGCTCGATGCCCTCGCGCAGCAGCCCCATCGAGGGGTCCGCGAGCGGGGTCTGCGCGAACCGGGGTGCGTAACCCGCCGCCAGGAGCAGCGCGTTGCGCTCCCGTACGGGGACGTCCAGGCGGTCGGCGAGCCGCATCAGCAGCTCCTCGCCCGGCCGGGACCGGCCCGTCTCGACGAAGCTGATGTGCCGGGAGGAGGAGCCGGCGCGGTTCGCCAGCTCCAGCTGGCTCATCCCGCGCCGCTCCCGCCAGGTGCGCAGCAGGGGCCCCACCCGGCTGACCGGGGCGGCCGTGGTGTCCGGCGGTGTCGTCATGCCTCGACGGTATGCGACACCGGCCGGGCCCGGTCAGCCCAGGTCGAACACGTTGCGCAGGCCCAGCCGGTGACGCAGCCGGTCGTGGCGGCGGAAGGGCTCCAGCTCCGGCGGCCGGTACATGGGCAGCACGGCGCACCGGGGCGCTGGGGAACCGGACCTCTCCAGCAGGGAGTTCACCGCGGCGCGGGCCGAGGCGTTCGCGCCCTCCATCGTGGCGAGGTCGATGTCCACGGCCACGTAGTCCCCGCAGAGGAAGAAGTTCGGGATCCGGGTGTCCGCGCTCGGCCGGTTGTGGAGCGTGCCCACCGGGTGGATCAGCAGCTCGTCCTGGTTGACCGGCCGGGGGGTGCCCAGCCCGTCCACCCCGGGGTCGAGGAACCACGAGTGCAGGGCCCCGTCGCGCAGCACCGTGCGGCCCGTGTCGTTGAGGGAGGCCTTCAGCTGCGCCCACACCTCGCGGGCCACCTCCTCCCGCGTGCACTGCTTGGCCGTCTTCCCGTAGAGCAGGCCGGGCCTGTCCCACTCCGAGACGTCCACCGACAGGCAGTCCACCGCCGCCCCGTCCCCGTAGTCGGCCGGGAAGTCGCGGGCCGGCCAGTGCTCGGCCTGCTGAATGGCCGTCAGGGACCAGGGGGAGTCGATGCAGTTGAAGTGCCCGTGCACCAGCGGGGCCCGCTCGGTCAGGTAGAACTGGATGCCCGTCATCCAGTCGGTCTGGAGCCGGTCGCAGCGCCCCAGCATCGGGTCGGCGGCGCGCAGCGCTGGCCCCCAGGTCCGCCGGGCGTGCTCCACGGGCAGGGCGCTGACGTAGTGGTCGGCGGTCACGGTCCGGCGTACCCCGTCGGGGTCCTCCACCGCCACCCCGGTGACCCGCCCGGACCCGTACAGGACCTCGTGCACCGTCCAACCGAGCGCGAACTCCACCCCCAGGGAGCGCAGATGGGCCTCCCAGGGGTCGATCCAGGCCTCGTTGGTGGGCAGGTTGAGGATCCGGTCCGGCGGCCCGTCGGCCCCCTGGCCGAGGGCGTTGAAGGCGAAGGCCTCGCCGAGGGTGCCCACGGTGCGGGTCGAGGCCTCCTCGGCCTTGGTGGCGACGATGTTGCGGGTGATGCCCACGGCCAGGATGCGCTGGTACTCGTTCGACATCCGGTCCGCCCGGACGAAGTCCCACCACGGGGTGCGCTCCCACACCTCGTCGCGCCGCTCCGCGCAGCTGGTCATGAACACCAGGGCGCGGTTGGCGAAGTACGCGCTCTCGTGTGCGGGCAGCCGGCAGAAGGTCTCCAGCAGCCCGGTCAGCGCCCGGCGCAGCTCCTCCGGGGACAGCCCGGCCGGCCGGTGCCCGGGCCAGGGGATGGGGGCGCGCAGGTCCTCGCGGCCCGCGGCCCGCGCGAACATCATCTCGGGGGGTGCGACGAGGTTGCCCCAGACCCCGTCGGCGTTCCCCGGGAAGGGGATGCGGCGCATCGTGTCGGGGAGGTTGTGGTAGATCCCCGGGATGAAGCGGAACCCGTGCTCGGCGGGCAGTGGCAGCCGGCCGCCGCGCGCGCTGCCCGGGACCCCCATGCTGCGGGCCTTGCCGCCCAGGGCCCGGCGCTCGTACACGGTCACGGCGTAGCCCCGCTCCGCGAGCTCGTGGGCCGCCGTCATCCCGGCCACCCCGCCGCCGAGTACGGCGACCCGGCCGGCGCCGCCGGGGGCGGCCGCGGGGGCCGCCCCGGGCCGGGCCTGCGGCGCCCGCCCGGCGGCGCGGACCGGTCCGGCGCCCGCCGCCGCGGCCGTCCCCGCCACCGCCGCCGCGCCCGCCACGAACGTACGTCTCGACGCCATCCCCGCACCCCATTACCGTCGGTAACACGTATGGGTGCAGGAGCATATGAGCCCGGCCCGCACGGCGGAAGCGGAGCGGGGGACCCGTGCGCACTATGGCGCGAAACCCTCCCTCCCGCCCCCGCTGTGGCAGGCTGGACCCGTCCGCACACCGCCCCGGGAGGAGCCGCGCATGGCCATGGAGCCGCTGTCCCAGAAGGAGATCGAGGACCGGCTGCGGGAGCTCCCCGGCTGGGCGCTGGAGGGCGGCCGGCTCGCCCGCACCTACCGGCTGGGCGGCCACTTCGCCGCCGCCGCCCTCGTCATGGGCATCGCGGCCGTCCAGGACGGGCTGAACCACCACGCCGACCTGACCCTCGGCTACGACACCGTCTCCCTCGCCGTGCACACCCACTCCGCCGGCGGCGCCGTCACCGGCCAGGACTTCGCCCTCGCCGAGCGCGTCGAGGCCATCGCCCCCGCCCACGGGGCCGTCTGACGGTGCGTCCGCTCCTCGACTACGACCGCGAGGCCGCGGACTACGACCGCACCCGCGGCGGCGAACCCCGCGCCGGGGCCGCCGCCGCAGCCGTGCGCTCCCTCCTGCCGGCCACCGCCCGCACCCTCCTCGACCTCGGCTGCGGCACCGGCATCGTCACCACCCGCCTCGCCGGGCCCGCACTGCGCGTCTACGGCGCCGACACCTCCGCCGGCATGGCCGCGGCCGCCGCCGCCCGCGGCGTGCCCGTCGTCCTCGCCTCCGCCGGCCGGCTGCCCTTCCCCGACTCCTCCCTCGACGCCGTCAGCGCGGTCTGGCTCCTGCACCTGCTGCGTGAGCCGGGCGCCGCCGCGGCGGTCGTGGCCGAAGCCGCGCGGGTGCTGCGCCCCGGCGGGGTACTCGTCACCACCGTGGACAAGGACGCGGCGCACGACACGGGATCGGACATCGACGCGGTCCTGGCGCCCCATCTGACCCCGGCCCCCTCCGACTCCGCCGCGGACGTGATCCGCTGGGCCGCCGCCCACGGGCTCTGCGAGGCGGGGGAGGCGTTCTTCCCCGGCCACGGGCAGGGCCGCTCGCCGCGCGGTGCCGCCCGGGCCCTGCTGAAGGGCCGGTACGCCTCCAGGGTCGCCCCGCGCCTCGCGCCCGGGGAGCTGGCGGCCGCCCTCGAGGCCCTCCCGGACCCGGACCGCCCCCGCCCGGACCCGGTGTACCGGCTGCTGGCCCTGCGCCGCGGCGGGAATTGATGGCGCAGCAGACTCTGACGTCCCCTCAATTCCCCTTCTCGGCAGCTCAATCGGTATAGGACTCCAGGGTGCCGCGGCGCCTGACGTCCAGGGTGGCGCAGTGGAAGGAGCCGCCGAAGGGCGCGTAGTGCAGGAAGTCGCAGGGGACGGGCTCGAAGCCCCAGCGTTCCAGTGCGCGCAGCATGGAGGTGTAGTGCCGGTCGGCGACCACCCGGCCGCCGCCCACCGACAGCACGTTCATGCTCAGCCATTTCCCGCACAGGGAGGCGACCTTGAGCAGCCTGCCCGGTACCGGCTCCGGTTCGGGGGCCGTCAGCACCTCCCAGGAGCGCAGCGCCGCGGGGAGCCCGGCCGGGTCCACGTACTCGGGGTTCACCAGCACCCGGCCCGGGGCGAGCGGCAGGAACGTGGTGTCGATGTGCATGGGCGTGCGGCAGCGGCTCTCGATCTCGTGGATGCGGTAGCCCGGCCCCAGGTGGCGGCGCAGCCACTCGATGCCCATGCGGTTGGTGACGTTGCTGCGCGTCACGAACAGGTCCCGGCCCGCGCGCACGAAGTCGGCGGCGTCGAAGACCGGTTCGAACTCGGTGAGGATGTAGCGCATGGGCTCCCCGGGACGCGGGACGCGGTAGTCCGGGTCGAAGAGCTCGTCGGCCAGCTGCGGCCGGGGCGCGGCCGTCCAGCGGGCCCCGCGCCGGAAGTAGTCCTTCACCACCGGCCGGTAGGAGTGGCTCTCGAAGTACCGGCACGGCCAGGCCATCGGGGTCTCGATGACCTCGTCCCCGACCACGAGCATGCTGTCGCGGGGGCAGCTGCAGCAGAAGCCGCGCGAGGACCAGTCGGGGGTGCGGAACCTGCGCCGGTGGTCCACGGCCTCCGGGCGCCGCACCGTGATCCCCAGGGACTCCAGCAGGGCCACGAACCCGTCCAGCTCCTCCTGCGCCGGCCCCAGCAGGGCGCGCGGGAAGCCGAAGCCGGCGGCGAGGCCCTGGAGGCGGGCCGCCCACGGGGGGATGTTGCAGGCCACCACGGGGTGGTTCGAGGGGACCGCGGCCCCTTCGAGGCGCCCGACGATCACCTCCTCCAGGGGGTCCCACTCGTTGTGCGACAGCACGGGCGAGGGGGAGGGGTGGGGGCCGGGCGGCGGCTGGGAGGGGAGCGGCGCGTCCGCCGCGCCGGGGGAGCGGCCCGCGCCCCGCGCCCCAGCCGTGTCCGTCCCCGCTGTGTCCGTCCCCGCTGTGGTGTCCATGGCACCTGCCCGGTGGTCGGGCGGCCCCCGCGCGGCGGCCGGGACCGCGGCCTGTCCGACGGGCCCCGCCGCCCCGCGCGGCCCGCGGCCGCCCGGCCCGCCGGTGCCCTCGTCTGACCCCTACCCCCGCCCGGCCGGATTAGGCCGTACGGGCGTACGGCAGCCCGCCCCGCCGGATTCGGCCGGGAGCGGTCACCGGGCATCAGCCCGAGCCGCCCCCGCCACCGCTGTCAGGAGGCCGCGGCCGGAGTCCCCGGCGGGCCCGCCGGACGGCCCGGCCGGCCGCCCGCCGGGCCCGTGTCCTTCAATTCCAGTCGAAGTCGTCCGGGTCCGGGCCGATCCGCCGGCCCGCGTCCAGGCCCGCCAGCGCCGCCATGTCCCCGGCGTCGAGCGCGAAGCCGAACACGTCGATGTTCTCGCGGATCCGCGCCGGGGTCACCGACTTGGGGATGACCACGTTCCCGAGCTGGAGGTGCCAGCGCAGCACCACCTGCGCGGCGCTGCGGCCGTGCTTGGCCGCGGCGGCCAGCACCACCGGGTCGGACAGCAGCTCCTTGCCCTGGCCCAGCGGGGACCAGGCCTCGGTGGCGATGCCGTACCCGGAGTGCACCGCGCGCAGCTCGGGCTGGGCGAGGTAGGGGTGCAGCTCGACCTGGTTCACGGCGGGCACCAGCCCGCTCTCCTGGCTGAGCCGCTCCAGGTGGGCCGGCTTGAAGTTGGACACGCCGACGGCGCGGGCGCGGCCGCTCGCCGCGATCTCCTCGAAGGCCTTCCAGATCGCCGGGTAGCTGCCGTGCCGCGGCCGGGGCCAGTGGATCAGGTACAGGTCCACGTACTCCAGGCCGAGCCGCGCCAGCGAGGCGTCGAACTCGCGCAGGACGGCGTCCCGGTCCCAGGTCGCGGTGCCGCTGTTCCACAGCTTGGTGGTGACGAACACGTCCTCGCGCGGCAGGCCGGAGTTGGCGATGGCCTTGCCCGTGCCGGACTCGTTCTCGTACACCGCCGCCGTGTCGATGCTGCGGTACCCCGCGTCCAGGGCCGCGGTCACCGCCGCCGTGGCCTCCTCGTCCGGCACCTGCCAGACGCCGAAGCCGAGCTGCGGCATGCGGACGCCGTTGTTCAGCTCGACGACCGGGACCGCGGTCCCGCCCTGCCCGTCCTGTCCGCCCTGCGTGTGGTCCGTCTGGTCCGTGTGGTCCTGGCTCACGTCGCGTCGTTCCCTCGCGTTGTCATCTCGTCCGTACGACCAGCGAGAACCAGTCGCGCCGTGGTCCTATTCCCGCCGTACGGGTGAGGTTCCGGAGCCGGAGCCGGAGCCGGAGCCGGAGCCGGAGCCGCAGCCGGGGCGCGGGCCGGGGCGCGCGGCCGCCCGGCCCCCGCCCGCGCTCACGGCGTGCGCCCCAGGTACGCCTCGCGGACCGCGGGATCCGCCCGCACCTGCGCGGCCGTCCCCTGCGCGAGCACCCGCCCCAGGTCGAGGACGACCACCCGCGCGCACAGCTCCATCACGAAGGCCACGTTGTGTTCGACGAGCAGCACCGCGCAGCCCTCCTCCGCGGCCAGCCGCCGCACCACCGCCGCCAGCCGCTCCCGCTCGGGCGCGTCCATCCCCGACGCGGGCTCGTCCAGCAGCAGCACCCGCGGCGGGTCCGCCAGCGCCCGCGCCAGCTCCACCATCCGGGCCTGCCCCACCGGCAGCCCGCCCGCGTACGCCCCCGCCAGGGCGCCGAGCCCGCACTCCGCGAGCACGGCGTCCGCCCGCGCCCGCCGGTCCCGGCCGACCGCGCCCCGGCCCGCGCGCCCGCCGGGTCCCCGTCCGCCCCCGCGCCACTCCTGGGCCACGAGCAGGTTGTCGGCCACGGTCAGCTGCCCGAAGAGCTGCTGCCGCTGGAAGGTCCGGCGCATCCCGTGCCGCGCCCGCCACACCGGCGAGCGCCGGGTCACGTCCCGCCCGTCCAGCAGCACCCGGCCCTCGTCCGGCCGCCGGATCCCCGAGACCACGTCGAACAGGGTCGTCTTCCCGGCCCCGTTCGGCCCGATCAGCCCGCACACCTCCCCGGGCCGCAGCTGCGCCGACACCTCCGCCAGCGCCCGGACCCCGCCGAAGCGGACCCCGACCCCCCGCACCTCCAGCACCGCGCCCCCTCCTGCGCCCGCCCCGGCTGCCCCGCCGTCCACGGCGGTCACCGGGCGATCCCCAGATAGGCCTCCGCGAGCCGGTCCGCCTCCACCTCGGCGCGCGGACCGCACCAGGACACCCGGCCCTGCGAGAGGTACGCCACCGTGTCCGCGACCCCGAGGACCTCGGCGGCCTTCTCCTCGACCAGCAGCAGCGCCGTCCCCGCCGACCTCAGCTCCGCCAGCAGCCCGTACACCTCGTCCACCACCCGCGGTGCGAGCCCGAGCGAGGGCTCGTCCGCGACCAGCACCCGCGGGGGCCGCTGGAGCAGCGGGGCGAGCGCCAGCATCTGCTGCTCGCCGCCCGACAGCGAACCGGCGGGTACGGAGCGCCGGTCGGCCAGCCGCGGGAAGCGCGCGTACACCGCCTCCCGGTCGGCGTCCCGGTCCAGGTGCAGCGCGAGGTTCTCGGTGATGCTCAGCCCGGGGAAGATCCCGCGGCCCTCCGGGGCCAGCAGCACGCCCCCGCGGGCCCGGAGCACCGGCCCCTCGCCGGTCGCGTCCCGGCCGTCCGTGAGGACGCTGCCGCGGACGGCGGCCAGGGCGCCCGCGGCGACCCGGCAGGCGGTGCTCTTCCCGGCGCCGTTCGGCCCGAGCAGCGCGAGGATCTCCCCGGCCCGCACCTCAAGGTCCACCCCGCGCAGCACCGTCCCGCCGTCGTACCCCGCCCACACCCCGCGCAGCTCCAGCACGGGCCCGGGAGCCTGCGCACCCCCGCCGGGGACCCTGCGCGCCGCGGGCACGGCAGCGGTACGGGGGAGGGGCGCGCCGGCTCCGGTACGGGCATCCGCACCCGTACCCGCGTCCGTACGGGCATCCGCACCCGCAAGAGCACCCGTATCCGTACCCGTACCCGCCCGCGCCGCCCGCCGCCGCGCCAGGCGCAGCGGAACGGCCGCGCAGTACCCGTCGGGGTCGTTGGCGAGGGCCAGCCCGGCCAGGCCGAACAGGAGCACGGGCAGGTGCGCGGACTCGGTGACGTACTCGGACACCAGCGGCGGCACCGCGGCGAAGACCAGTCCCGCGACCACCGCGTACTGCGGCCGGCGGACCCCGGCCGCGACCACGACGGCCAGCCACACCAGCCCGGTGACGGCCGTGAAGTCCGTCGCGGTGATGCGGGTGCTGAAGGAGGCGTACAGCACCCCGCCGAAGCCCGCGAGCCCGGCGGACAGGGTGAACAGCAGCAGCTTGGTCCGCACGACCGACACCCCCGAGGCCATCGCGGCCGCCGGGGCCGAGCGGGCGGCCAGCACGGCGCGCCCGGCCGGCGAGGACCGCAGCGCGGTGAGCCCGGCCGCCACCAGGACGACCAGCACCAGCAGGGCCACCCCGAAGGCCCGGTCGTCGGAGAGGTCCACCGGGCCGGCCGCCGGCCGCGGCACGGCCCAGCCCTGGTCGCCGTTGCGCAGCCAGCGCAGCTGGAAGAGGACCTGGTCGGCGAGGAAGGCCAGGGCCAGCGTGGCCAGCGCCAGCGAGCGCCCCCCGAGCCGCAGGGCCGGCAGGGCGGCCAGCGCCCCGAGCAGTGCGGCGGCGCAGGTGCCGGCCGCCGCCGCGGCGAGGAAGGGCCAGCCGCGGCTCATCAGCAGCCCCGCGACCAGCGCGGCGCCGGTCACGAAGGCGGCCTGGGCCAGGGAGACCATGGCCCCGAGCCCGGTGACCACCGTGAAGGACATGAAGATCAGCGCGAGGGCCAGGCCCTGGGCCAGCGCCCCGCTCCAGAAGGGCGTGGTGACGGTGTAGAAGGCGGTGCCCAGCAGGGCGGCGGCCACCGCCCACGGCCCCCAGCGCCGGGCCGGGGAGCGGTCCGCGAGGTGGTCCGGGGGCGGGGCGTCGGCCGCGGCGGTGCCCGCGGTCCGCTGCCGCCGGGTCAGCACCAGCAGCCCCGCGAACAGGATCAGGAAGGGCACCGCGGTCCGGAAGCCGGTGATCTTCTCGGCGAAGGAGGCGTACCCGGCGACCAGGTTCTGCAGGACGCCGAGCCCGAGCCCGCCCGCGAAGGCCAGCGGCACCGACACGAAGCGGCCGAGCGCCGCGGCCGTGGCGGAGACGAACAGGAACAGCGTGAAATCGTGCGCCGACAGCCCGAGCAGGGGGGTGGCGAGCACCCCCGCCAGCCCGGCCAGCCCGGAGGCCAGCATCCACGCCACCGAGGAGAGCCGGTCCGCGCTGATCCCGCGCAGCTCGGTCAGGGAGCGGTCGTCCACGGCCGCGCGCAGCCGCAGCCCGAGCCGGGTGTGCCGCATCAGCACCCACAGGGCCGCCGCGACCAGGGCGGTGGCCACCCAGGTGATCAGCTGGTCGGAGTCGATGCCCACCCCGTCGGCGAGCTGCCAGGACACCGCCGGGCTCGGGCCCGCCCCGGGCAGCCCGAACTGGTTCTCCGCGGGCACCACGGGCGCCCCCGCCTCCGCGAGCAGCTCCACGGCCCACAGCCCGGCCGCGGGCAGGGCGACCAGCAGGCCGATCGTGGCCACGATCTGCGCGGTCTCCCCGACCCGGGCCAGCTTCCGGAACATCAGCCGGTCCAGCGCCCAGCCGAGCCCCGGCGCGAGCACGCACACCACGAACAGCGCCGTCGGCACGGGCGGCCAGCCGAAGCCCGAGCGCAGCTCGTGGAAGGCGAGCGCGCTCAGGTAGGCCGTCGCCCCGTGGGCGAAGTTGAACAGCCCGGAGGCCGAGTACGAGAGCACCAGGCCGGTGGCGAGCAGGGCGTACAGCGCCCCGGAGACCAGCCCGCTCAGCACGAACGCCAGCAGATCACCCATGCCGGTACGTCACTTGAAGGGGATCGGCGGGTAGCACTTGAACGGTACGGAGACCTCGTACCGGCCGTTCCTGAGCTGCACCAGCGCCCCGCAGCCGAAGCTCTCCTTCTGCACCTTGGCCCCGCTGCGGTCCCCGACCAGCGAGCCCGTGTCGGAGAAGCCCGACGCGGCGGTCTGGAAGGTCTCCGGGCTGAGGTTGCGGCCGGCCTTCTGCGCGATGGCGAGGAAGAGGTCGGCGCTCATGTACCCGGTCAGCATGTGCATGTTCAGGGGGACGTCCTTGCCCCCCGCCGCCGCCTTGATGTCGGCCTTGAACTGGACCATCTTCGGGTCCGCCGACTCGAAGGGCTGGAACTGCAGCAGCACGTGCACCCCGTCGAGGGCCTTGCGGGTGGCCTCCTGGGCCAGCAGCCCGGGATCGTAGTCCGTGGGGTCGGAGAGGACCCCCGTGTAGCCGCTGCGCTTGAGCGCGGTGAACAGGCCGATGTTGTTGGGGGTCTGCATCACCGAGACCACGGCGTCCGGGGCCTTCCCGCCGTTGCTGCGCAGGATCTCCTTGACGTACGCCGACCAGTCGCTGGGCACGGCCGTGGCCGGTACCGAGGGTTTGGCGTACGTCACCTTGAACCCGGCGGTCGCGAAGCCCTGGCTGAAGGTGCGGATGCCGAACTTCCCGGCATCGCTGTCGTTGGCGATGATCGCGACCGACTTGCCCGGCTGCCCGCCGAGCACCGTGCGCAGGCCCTCGGGCCAGGTCTGGTTGAGGGTGCCGCCGGGCATCGGGACCAGGCAGCCGTTGAACCCGTACAGGTACTTCGGCCCGCAGAACGACGGCAGGGTGCCCCAGCCGAAGACGGGCACCTTCGACTGCTCCAGGAAGTCGGCGCCCGAGAAGGTCACCGAGCTCATGGGCGCGACCGCGAACACCTTCTCCTGCTGGACGAGCTTGCGGGCCGCGGCCATGTTGCGGCCCGGGTCCTGGCCGTCGTCCTCCGCGCCGAGGTACTCGATCTTCCGGCCGTTCACCCCGCCCTCGGCGTTGGCGCGCAGGTAGCGGGCCCTGGCCCCCAGGTCGGTGTCCTTCTTGCTGTAGCCGCTGGCGGTGGTCATGGAGACGATGCCGCCGACCTTGACCGAGTCGGCCGTGACCCCGCGGACGGCGGCATCGGCCGGGGCCCGCCCGCCCTCACCCTCCTGCCCGCCCCCGGAGGCGGAGTTGCAGGCGGAGACGAGGGCCAGTGCCGCGGCCGCGGCGGCGAGGGTGCGGATGGATCTGCGCATGGGGTCGGGTCCCTCCCGTCGGAATTCCCGCATTCTGGGTGGGACCTGATGAACCGTCAATAATCGCGGCAGCGAGAATTGACGAACCGTCAGATCGTGTCGAATGCGCTCCCCGGCCGGGCTCCGCCCGCCTCAGCCGGGGTACAGCGCCGCCACCTCGGCCGCGTATGCCCGCTCGATCGCCTTCCGCTTCAGCTTCAGGGAGGGGGTCAGCAGCCCCCGCTCCTCCGTGAACGGCTCCGCTAGCACCCGGAAGGTCCGGATCGACTCCGCCTGCGAGACCAGGGTGTTGGCCGCCACCACCGCCCGGCGCACCTCCGCGGTCAGCTCCTCGTCCCGGACCAGCCGCTCGGGATCCAGCGCGGGCCGCCCGCGCATCGACATCCAGTGCCCGACCCCGTCCAGGTCCAGGGTCAGCAGCGCCGCCACGTACGGGCGGTCGTTGCCCACCACCAGGCACTGGGCCACCAGCGGGTGCGAGCGCACCCGCTCCTCCAGGGCCACCGGGTACACGCTCTTGCCGTTGGAGGTCACCAGGATCTCCTTCTTGCGGCCCGTGAGGACGAGGTAGCCGTCCTCGTCCAGCCGCCCCAGGTCCCCGGTGGCGAGCCAGCCCCCGCGCAGCACGGCCCCGGTGGCCTCCGGATCCCCGAGGTAGCCCGCGAAGACGTGCCCGCCGCGCAGCCAGACCTCCCCGTCCTGCGCGATGTGCACGCTGCTGCCGGGGATCGGCGGGCCCACCGTGCCGTACTTGACCGCGCCGGGCGGGTTCGCCGTGGCCGCGGCGCAGGACTCCGTCAGCCCGTACCCCTCGAAGACCGTGATCCCGGCCCCCTCGAAGAACAGCCCGAGCCGGCGGGACATCGCCGAGCCGCCCGACATCGCGTGCCGCACCCGCCCTCCCATCGCCTCGCGCACCCGCGCGTAGACCCGCTTCTCGAAGAGCCGGTGCTCCACCCGGACCGCCGCCGAGGGCCCCGGCCCGGACCCGAACTGCCGCAGCTCCCGGGCCTCCGCGTACCGTACGGCCGTCTCCACGGCCCGCTCGAAGGGCGCCCCCCGGCCCTCCGCCTCCGCCCTGCGCCGGGCCGCCGCGAACACCTTCTCGAACACGTACGGCACCGCCAGCAGGAAGGTCGGCCGGAAGGCCGCGAGGTCCGCCAGCAGCTCCTCGCCGGCCAGCACCGGCTGGTGTCCCAGCTTGACCCGGGCCCGTACGGCGGCCACCTCGACCATCCGCCCGAAGACGTGCGCCAGCGGGAGGAACAGCAGCGTGCACGGCTCGGCCCCGTCCCGGGGCCGGAACACCGGCTCCCAGCGCGCCGTCATCGTGTCCGTCTCGTACATGAAGTTGGCGTGGGTCAGCACGCAGCCCTTGGGCCGGCCCGTGGTCCCCGAGGTGTAGATGACCGTCGCCACCGACTCGGGGGTCACCGCCCGCCGGTGCCGGTGCACCACGTCCTCCGCGACGGCGGCGCCCGCCGCCGCGAGCTCCGCGAGCGCGCCGGAGTCCAGCTGCCAGAGCCGGGCCAGCCGCGGCAGCCGGTCCACCACCGAGCCCACGGTCATGGCCTGGTCCTCGTCCTCGACCACGCAGGCGGTGACCCCGGAGTCGTGCAGGATCCACCACACCTGGTCCGCGGAGGCCGTCGGGTACACGGGCACGGGCTGGGCGCCCACGGACCACAGGGCGAAGTCGAAGAGCGTCCACTCGTACCGGGTCCGCGCCATGATGGCCACCCGGTCCCCGAAGCGCACCCCCTGCGCCAGCAGCCCCTTCGCCAGCTCCAGCACCTCGTCGCGGAACTCCGCCGAGGTCACGTCCCCCCACGCGCCGTCCCGCTTGCGCCCGAACACCACCCGGTCCGGATCCTCCAGGGCGTGGTCGAACACGGCGTCGGCCAGCCCGCCCACCGGCGGGCCCGACACCACCGGCGGCACCGTGAACTCGCGCATGGGGACCGCTCCCTCCGACCGCTCCTGCCCGCACAGCGCCGCGACCGTACCCCACGGCGGGCCCCGGCGGGTCCCGCTCCGAAGATCCGGTACGAAGCCATCCCCACTGGTCAGACCGGAAGTCGGCGGCCCGGCGGGAATCTGCACGGGATCTACCCCGGCCGGGCGCGCGGGATCCACAGGCCGCCCGGCCGACGGGACCGGCGCACGCGTCCCGACCGTCCCGGCCAACTCGTCAGCCCCAGCCGTCCCTGCTGCCCCAACCGGCCCACAGGTCACCACGGTTACCCGACGCGCTGGAGCCGCGGGTCGTCCGGGTGCGGGTGGTCCGCCTCAGCGCAGGGCCGGCCCCGGCTGCCCCAGCCGGTCCCCGCCGGCGAGCACCGCCGCCGCCAGCGCCCGGGCCGCCGCCGCAGCCGCGGGAGTCGGCCGCACGCCCTCCAGCAGGACGAACTCCACCCCGCCCAGCTCCGGCAGCCCCGCCCGCTCCGGCACCCGCACCAGCCCCGGCGGAATGAGGCCCCGGCTGTGCGCCATCACGCCCAGCCCCGCCCGGGCCGCCGCGATCAGCCCGCTCAGGCTGCCGCTCGTACACGCGATCCGCCAGGAGCGCCCCTCCCGCTCCAGCGCCTCCAGCGCCCGCGCCCGCGTGATCCCCGGCGGTGGGAAGGCGATCAGCGGCACCGGCCGGTCGGGGTCCACCCGCACCCCCTCCGCCCCGATCCACACCATCCGGTCCCGCCACACCAGCCGCCCGCCCCGGTCCTGCGGGCTGCGCCGCTTCGCGAGGACGAGGTCCAGCCGGCCCGCGTCGAGCCGCTCGTGCAGGGTGCCGGACAGCTCCACGGAGAGCTCCAGGTCCACCTCGGGGTGGTCGTGCCGGAAGGACTCCAGCACCTCCGGGAGGCGCGTGAGCACGAAGTCCTCCGAGGCCCCGAACCGCAGCCGCCCGCGCAGCCGCGTCCCCGAGAAGAAGGCGGCGGCCCGCTCGTGAGCCGCCAGGATGGTCCGCGCGAAGCCGAGCATGGCCTCGCCGTCCCCGGTCAGCTGCACGCTGTGCGTGTCCCGGACGAAGAGCCGGCACCCGGCCGCCTCCTCCAGCCGCCGCACGTGCTGGCTCACCGTGGACTGCCGCAGCCCCAGCCGCCCCGCGGCCTGCGTGAAGCTCAGCGTCTGCGCCACGGCGAGGAAGGTGCGCAGCTGCGCGGGCTCGTACACGCCCCCAGCGTAGCCCCGCATATCGCGCTGCGTGATGACAGTCAGAAGGGTGTACGGGTTTCCCGATGGCGCCCCGCCCCGCAGGATGGAACGAACCGCGCCGGACCCGGGGGCCGCCCACCCCGCCCGCGCCACTCCGCCCCGCCGCACCGAGAGCACGTGACCAGATGCCCCGTCCCCCTGCCCCTGGCCCCGGCCCCGCCCCTGGCCCTGGTCCTGCCCCTGGGCCTGCGCCCGACTCCGGCCCTGCCCCTGCCCCTGGCTCTGGCTCTGGTCCAACCCCCGGCCCTGCCCCTGCCCCTGCCCCTGGTTCTGGTCCAACCCCCGGCCCTGTCCCTGCCCCCGCCCCCCGCACGACCGGCCCCCGCCCCCGCGTGCGCCCGCGGACCGGCCCGCGTCCGGGTCCCCGTCCGCGTCGGCGGCTGCGGATACCCGTGGACCCCTTCGTCCTGGCGCTGCTCGCCACCGTCGCCCTCGCCGCGCTCCTGCCCGCCCGCGGCCAGGCCGCGGGGACCGCGCAGGGCGCCGCCACCGCGGCCGTGACCCTGCTCTTCTTCCTCTACGGGGCCCGCCTCTCCACCCGCGAGGCCCTCGACGGGCTGCGCCACTGGCGGCTCCACACCACCGTGCTGGCCTGCACCTTCCTGGTGTTCCCGGCGCTCGGCCTGCTGGCCGGCCTGCTGGTGCCCGCGGTGCTCACCCCGCCGCTCTACCAGGGGCTGCTGTTCCTGTGCCTGGTGCCGTCCACCATCCAGTCCTCCGTGGCCTTCACCTCGATCGCCCGCGGCAACGTCCCCGCGGCCATCTGCGCCGGCTCCTTCTCCAGCCTCGCCGGGATCCTGCTCACCCCGCTGCTCGCCGCCCTCCTGCTCGGCTCGGGCGCCGGCGGATTCTCCCTCGACTCCCTCCTCAAGATCGTCCTCCAGCTGCTGGCGCCCTTCCTCGCGGGCCAGCTGCTGCGCCGCTGGGTCGGCGGCTTCCTGGCCCGGCACAAGAAGGTCCTCGGCTACGTGGACCGCGGCTCGATCCTCCTCGTCGTCTACAGCGCCTTCAGTGCGGGCGTGGCGGCCGGGATCTGGCAGCAGGTCAGCCCCGCCCGGCTCGGCGCCCTCTTCCTCGTCGAGGCCGTCCTGCTGGCCGCGATGCTCGCCCTGACCTGGTACGGGGCCCCGCGCCTCGGCTTCGGGCGGGAGGACCGGATCGCCGTGCAGTTCGCCGGCTCCAAGAAGAGCCTTGCCGCCGGACTGCCCATGGCCAGCGTGCTGTTCGGGGCGCACGCGGGCCTGGCCGTGCTCCCGCTGATGCTCTTCCACCAGATGCAGCTGATGGTCTGCGCGGTCATCGCCCGCCGCCGCGCCCGGGACCCCCTGCCCGTTCGGGGTGTGGCGCAGGTCTCGGTGCCCGCCGGGCGAAGTTGATCACCGGGGCCGATAGCGTTCCGGGGTGACCTGGATACGGCCCACCGCGGCGCACCGCCCCTGCACCCTCGTCGTCTGCCGCGGCTGCTGCTGCGGCAGCGCCCGCAAGAACCCCGGTACGGACCACGCCTGGCAGCTGGCCCGGCTGGAGGCCGCCGCGGCCGGCTCCGGGGGCCGGTTCACGGTCCGTACCAGCGACTGCCTGGGGCCCTGCGCCCAGGCCAACGTGATCGTGGTCCAGCCCTCTGGGGAGGGCCGGGGCCGGGGCGGCCGCGCCACCTGGATCGGCTGGGCGCTGGACGATGCGAGCACCGACGAGATCGCGGCCTGGGCCGAGGCGGGCGGCCCCGGTGTGGCGCCGCCCCCGGCCGCGCTGGAGCTCCAGGTCGTCGAGCCCCCGGTGGAGTCCCGCACCCCGCGCGCGGCGGCCCGCGCCGAGCGCGCCGCCAGGGCGTCCCGCCGCTCCCGCTCCCGCCGCGGCTGACCGCACGGGGGCGGTCCGCCCGGGTGCGCGTCCAGCCCCCGTACCCGTAGCCGCGTACGCGCTCAGGCTTGCGGGAGCTCCGCTCCCGTGCCCAGCACCCGGTGCTCTCCCGCGTACACGTTCATCGAGGACCCCCGCAGGAAGCCGACCAGCGTCATACCCGACTCCAGGGCCAGGTCCACGGCCAGGGAGGACGGCGCGGACACCGCGGCGAGCACCGGGATCCCCGCCATGACGGCCTTCTGCACCAGCTCGAACGAGGCCCGCCCCGACACCATCAGCACACTGCCGGCCAGCGGCAGCCGCCCCTCCTGCAGGGCCCGGCCCACGATCTTGTCCACGGCGTTGTGCCGGCCCACGTCCTCCCGTACGTCGACCAGCGCGCCCGCGGAGTCGAACAGCGCAGCCGCGTGCAGCGCCCCCGTACGGTCGAAGACCCGCTGGCCGGCGCGCAGCCGGTCCGGCAGCTCCGCCAGCAGCTCCGGGCCGAGGCGCACCGGGTCCGCCGCGGCCCCCGGGAAGCGGGTGGCCGTCCGGACGGCGTCCAGGCTGGCCTTCCCGCACAGCCCGCAGGACGAGGTCGTGTAGACGTTGCGCTCCAGCGAGATGTCCGGCACCGGCACCCCGGGGGCGAGCTTCACGTCGACCACGTTGTAGGTGTTCGTGCCGTCCTCGGCGGCCCCCGCGCAGTACACGATCGACTGCAGCTCGTCCGCCCGCCCGAGCACGCCCTCACTGACCAGGAACCCGGCGGCGAGCGCGAAGTCGTCGCCCGGGGTGCGCATGGTGATGGCCAGGGGTCTGCCGTTCAGCCGGATCTCCAGCGGCTCCTCGGCGACCAGGGTGTCCGGCCGGCGGCTGACCTTCCCGTCCTCGATGCGTACGATCCGACGGCGTTCGGTGACCCGTCCCATACTGCTCCGCCCGCCCGTGCTCGGTTCTCGACGCCCCCATTCTCACGCACCCGTACGCGCGCGCCCGCGGACCCCCCGGCGGACCGGGGCGACCCTCGGGAATCTCCAAAGAAGACCGGCCGAACCTGTGGGATCACGCGCCCTTGTACCGGTCGGTAGCAGGCAAAGCTGGGGGGTCATGACTGCCGCACGAGGGGGTAAACCGCCCATGACGGGTTCACGCGTGGTCGCGCTCGGTCACTACCAGCCCGCCAAGGTCCTCACCAACCAGGACCTCGCCGGGCTCGTCGACACCAGCGACGAATGGATCCGGTCCCGGGTCGGGATCAAGACCCGGCACGTGGCGGGGCCCGAGGAGCCGGTGGACGAGCTGGCCGCGCAGGCGGCGGGCAAGGCGCTGGCGTCGGCCGGGCTGAGCCCCGCCGACATCGACCTGGTGCTGGTGGCCACCTCCACGGCCATCGACCGCTCCCCGAACACGGCCGCCCGCGTCGCCGCCAAGCTCGGCATGGGCTCGCCCGCCGTCATGGACATCAACGTGGTCTGCTCGGGCTTCACGCACGCCCTGGCCACCGCCGACCACGCGATCCGGGCCGGCTCCGCCACCCGCGCCCTCGTCATCGGCGCGGACAAGATGACGGAGATCACCGACTGGACCGACCGCACCACCTGCGTGCTCACCGGCGACGGGGCGGGCGCCGCCGTGGTCGAGGCCGGCGAGGAGCCCGGCATCGGGCCCGTGCTGTGGGGGTCCGTCCCGGAGATGGGGCACGCCGTGCGCATCGAGGGCACCCCGCCGGTCTTCGCCCAGGAGGGCCAGTCCGTGTACCGCTGGACCACCAGCCGCCTGCCCGCCCTGGCCCGGCAGGTCTGCGAGCGCTCCGGGCTCACCCCCGAGGACCTCGCCGCCGTGGTCCTGCACCAGGCCAACCTGCGCATCATCGAACCGCTCGCCGCGCGGATCGGCGCCGTGAACGCCGTCGTCGCCCGCGATGTGGTCGACTCCGGGAACACCTCCGCCGCCTCCATCCCCATGGCCCTGTCCAAGCTGGTCGAGCGCGGCGAGGTCCCCACCGGCGCCCCCGTCCTCCTCTTCGGCTTCGGCGGCAACCTCTCCTACGCGGGCCAGGTCATCCGCTGCCCGTAGCGCGGGCCCCGCGGGGTGCTGCCTGAGTCGTACGCGCTTTGGTCCCCGGGACGGACGTTTGTCCGGTCCGTCCCGCCGAGCATGGAGGGAGACCGAACGACCGCGTACGCCCCAGGAGCCGACCCCCATGAACGCCCGCGCCCGCACCCTCGCCCTCACCGCCGCCGGAGCGGCCACCGCCGTCGGCCTGGCCGCCCTGGTCGCCGTACCCGCCGCCAAGGAGTGGTACGAGGGCCGCCACGACGAGGCCTCCTCGTACGCGAGCGGCGCCGCGGCCAAGGAGGCCCGCGCCTCCGTCCCCCGCTGGCTCCCCGACGACGCCACCGGCGTCGAGTACGCGATGAAGACCACCGGCGGCGACCGCCTCCTGAAGGCCACCCTGGCCCGCGGCGAACTCCCCGAGGGCTGCACCCCCGCCGCCGCCCCCGCCAAGCCCCCGGCCCTGTCGGCCGCCTGGTTCCCCACCGATGCCCGCACCCGCAGCACCGCCCGCTGCGGCATCTACTACGCGTACCTGGACGGCCACACGCTGTACGGATGGCAGGACAACGCCGACTGGGTCCACCAGAACAAGACCGGCGCAGCCACCTGACCTCAGTAAATGTGGTGCGGGACCCCCGCGGAGGCCTGGTATTGTTGTCCATGTCGCCGCGGGAAACCGGGGCCGACCACCTAGTCCGGGTGGCGGAATGGCAGACGCGCTAGCTTGAGGTGCTAGTGCCCTTTATCGGGCGTGGGGGTTCAAGTCCCCCCTCGGACACCACAGGAAAAGCCCCTTTCGAGGGGCTTTTCGCGTATCTGCGGCCGGGTCGGTGGGAGGGGGCGGCGGGGGCGCGTAGCGTCCGGGGGATGAGTGAGACCTCTGGTGTGAGCGGGGACGGCGGCGTGGTCGAGGGCGGGGCGCTGCGGGTGCTGGTGCTGGCCGGGTCCTCCCGGGAAGGGTCCGTCAACGCCCGGCTGGCCGCGCTGGTCGCCGCGCAGGTGGAGCGGTCCGGGGCCGTCGTGGACCTGGCCGGGATCCGCGAGTTCGAGATGCCGACCTACGACGGGGACGAGGAGGCGGCCGAGGGGCCGCCGGCCGGGGCGGGGGCGCTGCGCGAGCGGCTGCTCGCGGCGCAGGCGCTGGTCATCGCCTCGCCCGAGTACAACGCCTCCGTGCCGGGGGTGCTGAAGAACGCCGTGGACTGGGTCTCCCGCTTCCGGCCGCAGCCCTTCAAGGACAAGCAGACCCTGCTGGTGTCCGCCTCGCCGTCGATGGTCGGCGGCAACCGCGGGCTGTGGGCCCTGCGCGTCCCGCTGGAGCACCTCGGCGCCCGCGTCTACCCCGACATGTTCAGCCTGGCCCAGGCCCATGCCGCCTTCGGGCCGGACGGGCAGCTGTCCGACGCCGGGCTGCGGGAGCGGCTCGGGGCCACCGTGGACTCCTTCCTCGCCCTCGCCGAGGCCGACACGCGCTACCTGTGCCTGCAGCGCCGGTGGTACGAGTTCCTGGGCGACGAGTCCAGCGCCCCGGTCACCCAGCGCGCCGAGGGCTGAGCGGGCCGGGCGCGGGACTCACAGGGCCGCGCCCAGGACCAGGAACCCGCAGATCAGGACGAACAGGATGGCCAGCAGGGGCCAGACGAAGCGCAGGTACTTGTCGTAGCCGACCTTGGCCAGGGCCACGCCGCCGATGGTCACGGCCGTGGTCGGCACCCACAGGTTCATCCAGCCGCTGGCCGCCTGCCAGGCCGTCACCACCAGCGCCCGCGAGACCCCCGCGAAGTCCGCGAGCGGGGCCAGGATCGGCATGGCGAGGGTGGCGTGCCCCGAGGTGGAGGGGATCAGGAAGGCCAGCGGCAGGTTCACCACGAAGACGATCACGGCGAAGACCCCGGACGAGGTCCCCTTCACCACCCCCTCGATGGAGTGCAGGACGGTGTCCGTGACCTTCGAGTTGTTCATGATCACGGTGACCCCGCGGGCCAGCAGGATCACCAGGGCCGGGGAGATGAAGTCCGCGGCCCCCGCGATGATCGTGCCGCTGAGCTTCTGCTCTCCCATCCGCGCCACCAGCCCCACCAGCACCGCCGCCACCAGGAAGAGCGCGGCCAGCTGCGGGAAGGACCAGTCCAGCTCCCAGGAGTACGGGGCCGCGTCCGCGTTCCCGGTCAGCGCGCTCGCCCAGGGCACCACCGAGAAGATCATGAAGGCGAACACCAGGACCAGGAGCACGAGCACGGTCTTGTGCAGCCGGGTCAGCTCCGGCTCCTCGCCCGCCCCGGCCGCCGCCTGCTCGCGGTCCCCGGGGAGGAACCCGCACAGCGAGCGCGCCGGGTCCTTCTGCACCCGTCTCGCGTACCGGATCACGTACGCGATGGTCACGGCCGTCAGCACCGCCCACATCACGAAGCGCAGCGCGATCCCGTCGCCCAGCGAGATGTCCGCCGCGGCCGAGGCCACGCCCGTCGCGAACGGGTTGACCGTGGAGCACAGCACTCCGATGCCCGCGCCGAGGATGGACGCGCCCACCGCCACCATCCGGTCGTAGCCGAGCGCCAGCATCATCGGGACGAGCAGCCCGTAGAAGCCGAGGGTCTCCTCGGCGAACCCCTCGACCGTGCCCAGCACGGAGAAGGCCAGCATCACCCCGGCGATCAGCAGCGCGCCGCGGTCGCGCAGCCGGTGCGCGAGCCGGGCGATCCCGCGGTCCAGGGCGCCCGTGGCGAACACGACCGTGATGAAGGAGCCGATGGCCAGCACGAACAGGAAGACCCCGGCCGCTCCGTACAGGGAGCCGGTCAGGCCGGGGCCGACCAGGCCGGTCTTCTCGTCCTGGATGCCGTAGAGGCCGTTGACCGGGGAGAGGAACAGGTCGTTCAGCCGGTCGGTGAAGCTCTGGCCGGAGGGCACGCGGTGGTACGTGCCCTGGACGGGGGCGCCGCTGTCGTCGCGCTCGTAGGTGCCCGAAGGGATCAGGAAGGCGAGCGCCCAGACGGCGACGGTGACCAGCGCGAGGACGGTGAGCGCACTGGGGAAGGTGAACTTCCGTCCGCCGGGGGGTGCTTCGGGTTCCATGCGGCAGTCTCCTCGGCTGGGCCTGGCCCCCAGTATTCGCCGGGGCGGACGCGGGCGCCGCGGTGGCTGGACCGACCGGGTGAGGGGCTCCGCGGGCCCGCAGGCGTATCGATTCCGCCGGTTGATCGTTTTCCCTCGGGGGAGCCGCCCACGCCGTGGTGCGCCCCGCTGCGCCAGGGAGGGCACATGGTGACGTCGTGGCGGTACCTCGCCGGAGCGGGGCTGGCGGCCCTGGTCTGCCCGCTGCCCGCCGCCGCGGACGCCGCCGCCCAGCCCGTCCCGCCGGCCGCCGCGGGCCCGGACGTCACCGTCGCGCACGACGGGGACGGGGCCCTCGGGGCCTGCGTCGGCGCGCTCCGGGCGGGCGGCGGGTACGGGGGAGCGGAAGGGGCCGGGCGACCCGGGGTGGCCGCCTGGCAGTCGTCCGGGCGGCCGGGTGCCGGTGGCGCGGCCGGCGGCGGGAGCATGGGAGCGGTGCTCACGGGTGAGGACGGGTCGGTCGTCGCCGCCTGGAGCGGGACCGCGCCCGGGGCGTCCGCGGCCGGGGCCTTACCGGGTGTGCGGGAGCCGCGCGGGACCGGCCGCCCGGATTCCGGCCGCGGGACGGGGTACGGGCGGCCGGGGGCCGGTCCCGGTGTCCCGGCCGGGGTGCCCTGCGCGCCCGCCGTCCCGGCGCCGCCCGCCGCCGTGCCTCCGGCCGCCGTGGCGCCGCCCTTCGTACCGCCCGCCGTCCCGCCCCCGGCGGTCCCGCCCGCCGTGCGGCCGTCCGCGCCCGCCGTACCGCGGGTCCTGCGCCGGATGCAGCCCCGGGTGCCGCCGCCCGTACCGCCCCCGCCGCCCGATGCGCCCGCCCCCGCCGCACCCCGGCCCGGACCGGCCCCCGTACCCGCGGCCGCGCTGGCGGCGCCCGCCCCGGTCCGGGCGGCCCCGGCGGGCTTCCGGGTCCGGCCCTACCGCTCGGCGGCCCTCCAGCGCCGGGACGCGGGCGGGCTGTCCACGATGCGGCTGATGTTCGTGGTCACCACCCCCGCCGTGCTCGCGGCCGCGAGCCTGCGGCCCCGCGGCAAGAGCCGCTAGGCCGTCTCTTCCGGATCTTGGCGGACAGGGCCGCGGGTGACGGCCGGCGCCCCGCCGCCTGCCGCCCCCGCGCCCGCGGACCCTCCGGTTCCGGCCCACCCAGCCCACCGCGCTCCGGCCCACCGCGCCGGACGCCCGTACGACGACAAGCCCGACGGGAGTCCCCTCGTGTCCGAATGGATGGTCCTGGCCCTCGCCATGGCCCTCAGCTGCGCCCTCGTCTTCGGCATCACGGTCCTGCGCCAGCGCAGGGTCTCCGAGGACGAGGACACCAGCGAAACCCCCGACGTCATCGAGTACATGACGATGATGGTCGGAGTGGTGTACGCGATCGTGCTCGGCCTCGCCATCGCGGGCGTGTGGGAGGCCCGCGGCGCGGCCGAGGACAGCGTTCGCCGTGAGGCCCAGGCCCTGTACGAGGTCACCCAGCGCGCCGACGTCTACCCGGCGGAGGTCCGCGACCGGATCCGCGGCAAGGTCGACGACTACGTGGCCCACACCGTCACGGTCGACTGGCCGCGCATGACGGCCGACGAGCCGCCCTCGCAGAAGGGCGCCGTGCTCCTCGCGGCCCTGCGCAGCGACGTCACCCACCAGGCCCCCGCCACCGAACTCCAGGCCCAGGCCTACCAGCCGATCCTGGACCAGGTCGCGACCGCCGACGACGCCCGGCACGCGCGCACGCAGAGCGATGCGACCACGCTGCCCGGGGTGGTGTGGTTCGGCCTGCTCACCGGGGCGCTGGTGACCGTCGGGCTGATCTTCACCCTCCAGATCCGCCGCTCCAGCCGGGAGCTGCTGCTCGCCGGCCTGTTCAGCGCCCTGATCGTCTTCCTGCTGTTCCTGGTCTGGAGCCTCGACGCCCCGTTCGGCCGCGACGGCCTGGACTCGGCGGCGCCGTTCGCGGACCTGTTCCCGGGGGCGGTGCCGGGGACCGCGGAGTCCTGATCCCCCCCCGCGGCGTCCTGCCCCCTGCGCGGCGGCGGGCCTTCCGCGCCCGCCGGCGGGCCGCTTCCCCCGGCAGTGCATGCCGGGCGGAGGCGGCCCGTCCGCGCGTCAGGGCTGGATGTCGGTCCGCTTGGTGAACTCCAGTTCGGCCTCCGTCAGCGGGGGCCCGTCGAGCGGTGGCCGCTTGGGGCCGCGGGCCACGGCGAGGACCACCTCGGGCCGCAGCAGGGCGTGCGGCGGCGCGGACAGGGTCATGACGTCGAAGAGGGTGCGCGTGACGAGGGGGCGCCCCGGGGCGGTCAGCATCAGGCGGTCCATGTACCGGCGCAGGGCCTTCGAGGCGGCGGGCGGCTGCTTGCCGACCGCCCCCGGGTACAGGATGTCCTGCCCGACGGCGAGGTCCCAGGCCGTGGCGACCGGGCGGCCCACCGCCCGCTGGACCCCTAGGGCCCAGCCCGGGCGGTCGGGCCCGGCGCCGGCGAGCCGGTCGCGCAGTGCCAGCACGCCCTGGGCGGCCACCGACATGCCGTGCCCGTAGACGGGGTTGTAGGTGGCGACGGCGTCGCCGATGACGACGAAGCCCTCCGGCCACCGCTTGGACTTCTCGTAGTACCGGCGCCGGTTGACCGTACTGCGGGTCACGACCACGTCGGTCAGCGGCTTGGCGTGGGAGATGAGCTCCCCGACGATCGGGTCGCGGACGCCCCGGGCGAAGGCCTCGAACTCCTCCGCGTCGGAGCCGGGCTGCCCGCCGCGGGTGCCCGAGAGGGTGACCAGCCAGCGGCCGTCCTCGAGGGGCATGATGGTGGCGGTCTGGCCGGGGACGGGGACCCGGGGGTCGGACTGGACGTTGACGACCGGGAAGTCCCCGGTGCCGGGCGGGGCCTGGAAAATGCGGCTGGCATAAGCGAGGCCCGAGTCGACCCGTTCCTCGCGGATCTCGTCGGTGAACCCCAGCCCGGCCAGCCACTGGGGGGCGCGCGAGCCGCGGCCGCTGGCGTCCACGACGACCGAGGCGCCGACGGCCCGCTCACCGCCGCCGGCGGTGCGGATCCGCACCCCGGTGACGCGGTTGCCGTCCCCTTCGAGGGCCAGCAGCTCCACGCGGTCGAGCACCTCGACGCCGGGCCGGGCCGCGACCTCCTCGCGGACCACCCAGTCCAGCAGGTCCCGGCTGCAGGTGATCAGGAACTGCATCTCCGGCCAGCGCCGGAACCAGCCGCTCGCGGACATCGACACCAGGCCGGTGGGCAGCGGCACCCGGCGGGCGCCGCGGTCGAGCCAGCGCCGGGTGGTGCCCGGCACCAGCTCCTCGATCGCGCGGGCCCCGCCGGACCAGAGCAGGTGCGCGTGGTGCGCCTGGGGCAGGCCCTTGCGCGCGTGGGGGCCTGCCGGGAGGGCGTCGCGCTCCAGGACCGTCACGGTGTCCATGTGCGGGTTCAGGGCGGCTGCGGCCAGCATCCCGGTGAGGCCGCCGCCGATGACGACGGCGTGGCGTCCGGAACGGTATGTGCTGGTGGGATTGCTCATCGGGGGCCGCTCTCTGAACTGGCCGCTTCTCGGCGGACTGCTGCTACTACAGGCGAATGGCGCAATGCGCGTGAGATCTGCACGAGGTCACGCGGTCGGATGACCGGATAATGCTGCTGATCCCGGCTTGAATCTAGGGGGTCGCCGTTGCCTGCCGAGGCCCGGGCCCGGATGGCGGCGGTCACCATGGCCGCGTCCGCCACGGTCCGCGCCGTGTCCTCGTCCGTGCCGGACGTGAGGGCCTGTCCGTAGGCCCGGGAGTGCAGTGCCGTGTCGAAGTAGGGCGCGATGTTCAGGAACCCGTCGTGGATGTCCGATTCGCGCTGGGTGACGCGCAGGTCCGCGGGCGACCACCACGCGATCCGGACCCCGGGGACCCCGGCGGGGGCGACGGTGCGCAGTTCGCGCCAGAGCGTCCCGAGCCGCCGGTACGTCGCCCAGGTGTGCCAGCTGTCCGCGGCGCGCTGGCACACCAGCGGGACGATGAACCCGACCGAGCTGACGAGGGCGCCGAGGGAGGCCAGGGGAGGGGCCACGTCGGTACTCAGCCAGTCCCAGTCGCGGCCGGCCCAGCGGCCGCCGATGGCGGCGAACTTCGTGATGTCGTAGCTCAGGTTGAACAGGTAGCCGACGACGATGATCACGAGGCCCGTCCGCAGCCAGCCGTGCACCTGGCGGGCCCAGCGCCAGCACATCGCCACCATGACGATGGCGGCGACGTTGTGGGCGGCCAGGTAGAGGACGATCATCTCCCGGATGTACGGCGTCCGGGCGTAGTACGTGTCGAGGTCGCGCAGCCGCTCCTCGGGCGCCTCGCCCAGGGCGAAGAGCACGACCAGGGCCACGATGACCGCGCTGTAGCAGGAGATCCACCGGCGCGAGACCTGCCGGGTGCGCTCCGGCGATCCGCCGCGCCAGTTCACGATCAGGATGAGGCAGGACGCGCTGAAGGCGCTGATCAGGCAGTACACCAGCGGGGCGGAGAAGTTGGGGATGCCCGTGAAGCGGTTGACCGCGGCGATCGTCGGCGGGGCGGCGAAGGCGAACACCGCCCCGGCCAGGGTGAGCAGGGCGCAGACGGCCCGCAGGAGTGGATCGCGCCAGTTGCGGCGCAGCGCGGGGACCTTGAAGGCCAGGGAGGCCCAGAGCGCCGCCGCGGGGATGTAGTAGTCCTCGCCGTTCACTGGTTGCCGTTGCCGTTCACTGGTTCAGGCCCGGGGCCCTCGGTAGCCGAGCGAGGCCTCGATGCGGCCGGCCAGCCCCTCGCGCGCCGGGGTCCGGCCCGCCGAGCCGCCCAGCCAGGCCCGGCACTTGCTGCCCAGGAGCAGCCCGAAGGTCTCGGCCTCGGTCTCCTCCGAGACGTCGGCGCGGGTGCGGGCCGCGACGCTGCGGACCGTCTCGCTGAGGTCCGCCTCGTCCGAGAGCAGCCGGGCGGCGACGGCGGCGCCGTCGACGTGGTGGCTGCAGTGGCCGGCCTTCATGTGCCACAGCTCGTGCCCGAGGATCACCAGCTGGTGGTCGGGTGCCGTGCGCTCCTCGATGACGACGAGGTCGCGGTCCGCCATGTCCAGCCACAGGCCGCTCGCCGTCCCCGGGGGGAAGGGCGCCATGCGGAACTGCACGGGGCGCCCGCGGTGGCGGCTCATGCCCTCGCACAGGGCGGCGTAGAGGTCCCCGGGTTCCGCCGGTGCGGGCAGCCGGATACCGGCCACCAGCTCCGAACACAGCCGCCGCTGCTCTCTGCCTATGCTCACCGTTCTCCCCGTCGGCGCGGATCCGGATCGGACACTCTCGCACTCACTCTCGGATCCCGTCTCGCGACCGGATCAGGAGTCAGTGGGTTTGACGCTTTCAAGCAGCATGTCCAGCCATTCGGTCACCTTGTCCCGGTGCTTGTCGGTGGGGAGCTGTGCGGCCCGCCAGGCGATCCCGCGCACCCCGTGGTCCTGGAGCAGCCGCGCCAGCGGGTCCGAGGCCGCCGGATCCGGCGGTACGGTCTCCCGCTCGCGGGCCGCGAAGTCCTGGAGGAGCTGCTGCTCGGTGCGCTGGAGGGCGTCCGTCAGCGCGTCCGCGTCGTGGGCCGTCAGGAAACCGGCGTGGACCCCGAAGAAGCGCTGGATCGCGTCGCAGTGCTCCATTGTGGGCCGTCGGTCGCCGTTGATGAGGGCGCCGGCCTGCTGCCGGGACATGCCCGCCCCGTCGGCGATCTCCTGCTGGGTGTAGCGGCGGCCGTTGGGTTTGACCCGGGTGCGGCGCAGCAGGTCGAGGCGCTGAAGGAAGCGGGCCTGGAGGTCGGGTTCGCCCGCCGGGCGGCCGTCGAGCAGGGCGCGTACGACCTCGGTCGGAACGCCGGAAGCGTCCGAAAGTCGCCGCAGGTCGAAGACCTCGGCCTGGGGCCTTGCTAGCTTGCCCGCAAGTTCGGCGACGCGTGCGGCAGTGGCCGCCAGAGGTCCGGTGGCCACTGGGACGGTAGCCGGGAAGCCGTCTGTCACCAGTGGTTCTCCTAGATCACGCGAGGTTGGAACGGGCACGCGGTTGGCCCCTGGAGGCTAGCCGCTTCCCCGTCGTACGGCCAGAACTTGCCACAGCTGTGGCGCGAATGAGGTGTCACGAGGCTGGAATTGCCACAATAGTTGACACTGTCTCTGCGCTGGTAGCAGGATCGCCACACGGAAATGAAGATCGCAGACCGTGAGAAGGGGGAGCTCCCGGTGTCACATCTCGCAGCCGTGGGTGAAGCCGAAGTCCTCGCGCGGTCCGGCCAGGAGCGCCTGGCGGGCGAAGAGCCCGTACGCGGAGCAGTCCGGTCGGAGCGCCGCAAGGCACTCCTGCGGCAGCGCCGCGAGGAACTGGGCCTGAGCCAGGAGGACGTCGCCGCGCGCCTCGGCATCAGCGTGCGCGCGTACGGAAACTGGGAGCGCGGCCTGGTCAAGGAGTGGAACGACCGCAAGCTGCTCGCGCTCGCCCAGGCCCTGGAGATGAACGACCGGCAGCGCTTCTGGCTGTTCCGGGTGCTCGTGGACCGCGACCCGCCGCAGTCCTGGCGCCCCGCGGAGGACAGCCGGCTGCCCGAGGACCCGGCCCAGCGCGACTACCTGCGCGACTACGCCGCCTTCATGGAGGCGGTCCCGTACCCGTCCTTCCTGATCGACCACCGCTGGGACGTGGCGCTGACGAACTCCGCCTTCGACCGGCTGTTCCAGAGCGTGCGCCCGCACCCCACCGCCCTCCCGGACGACAACTTCCTGCGCTTCGTGCTGTTCCACCCCGACGCCGCCGCCGTGCTGGAGGACCACGAGCCGTCCTGGTGCGTGCCGCTCCTCGCCCAGTTCGCCGCCGCGCTGGAGCAGGACCCGCAGGACGCGGGGCTCGGCGGGATCCGCCGGGAGATCGCCCACGACCCCTTCATGGAGGCGGCGTACCGCTACGGCGTCCCGCACTGGCTGGCCGCGTACGGCCCCGACGCCGCCCGCAGCGACGGCGCCGTGCTCGCCGTCCGGCACCCGGACCCGCGCTGGGGCCGCACCCGCTGCCGCATGGTCGCCGAGACCGGACCCATGCTGGAGGGCATGGGCTTCACCCGGATCACGCTCGTGCTGTCCGCCCCGCAGGGCATCCCCGAGGGCCTGCCCCCGGGCGCGCCCGGGATCCCGCCGCAGCCCTCCCGGCGGCTGCGCGCCGTACCGGCGCCGGGGGAGCCCGGGGGGTCCGGGCAGGCCGGCAGGTCCGGGGAGTAGCAGCCCCGCCCGCTTGCGGGCCGGCCCCGCCCGGCGGCGTCCTGCGGCGCCTCTGCGGCGCGTTGTCCACAGGGCCGCCCGGGCCGTGCGGCCCTGCGCCAGACTGGGGGCCGGACACGGTGGCGGCACCGGCTGCCGGTGCGCTGCGCTCAGCGCACCGGGCGGGTGCGGGGCAGAAGGGCGGGCTGGATCATGAGGCTGACCATTCTCGGCGGGGGCGGGTTCCGGGTACCGCTGGTGTACGGAGCCCTGCTGGCCGACCGCGGCGAGGGCCGCATCGACCGGGTGACCCTCTACGACGAGGACCCGGACCGGCTGCGCGCCATCGCGCGCGTGCTCGCCGAGCAGGCCGAGGGGGTCCCCGACGCCCCCGCGGTCACGGCCACCGCGGACCTCGACGAGGCCCTGCGCGGCACCGACTTCGTGTTCTCCGCCATCCGCGTCGGCGGGCTCGCCGGCCGGGCCGCGGACGAGCGGATCGCGCTCGACGAGGGGGTGCTCGGCCAGGAGACCACCGGCGCGGGCGGCGTCGCGTACGGCCTGCGGACCGTACCCGTCGCGGTCGAGCTGGCCCGCCGGACCGCCCGCCTCGCCCCCGACGCCTGGGTCATCAACTTCACCAACCCCGCGGGCCTGGTCACCGAGGCGATGGCGGCCCACCTGGGGGAGCGGGTCATCGGGATCTGCGACTCGCCGGTCGGCCTCGGCCGCCGCATCGCCCGCCTGCTCGGCGCCGACCCCGCCCGCGCCCGCATCGACTACGTGGGCCTCAACCACCTCGGCTGGGTCCGCGCACTGCACGTGGACGGGCGGGACGAGCTGCCCCGGCTGCTCGCGGACCCGCAGCTCCTGGAGTCCTTCGAGGAGGGCCGGCTGTTCGGCGCCGAGTGGCTCCAGTCCCTGGGCGCGGTGCCCAACGAGTACCTGCACTACTACTACTTCAACCGCGAGGCCGTGCGCGCCTACCGGGAGGCGGAGCAGACCCGCGGCGCCTTCCTGCACGGGCAGCAGGCCCGGTTCTATGCCGAGGCGGCCGCCCCCGGCGGCTCCGCCCTCGCCGCCTGGGAGCGGACCCGGGCCGAGCGCGAGGCCACGTACATGGCCGAGAACCGCGAGGCGGCGGGCGCGGGCGAGCGCGAGGAGAGCGACCTGGAGTCCGGGGGGTACGAGCAGGTCGCCCTCGCCCTGATGCGCGCCATCGCCCGGGACGAGCGCACCACGCTGATCCTCAACGTGCGCAACGGCACCACCCTGGCGGGCCTCGACGCGGAGGCCGTGATCGAGGTGCCCTGCCGGGTCGACGCGAAGGGCGCCCGGCCCGAACCGGCCGACCCGCTGCCGTACCACGCCGCGGGGCTGGTGGCCGCCGTGAAGGCCGTGGAGCGGGAGGTGCTCGCCGCCGCGGCGAGCGGATCGCGGCGCTCCGCCGTCAAGGCCTTCGCCCTGCACCCGCTGGTGGACTCGGTGGGCGTCGCCCGGCGCCTCCTGGAGCGGTACGCGGCGGAGCACCCCGGCCTCGCCTACCTGCGCTGACGGCCGCGGACCGCCACCCGGACGGCGCAGCGGCGCATGCGCACCCCCCGCGGCGGTGTGAGAGTGCGAACTGTGACCACCACCCGGTCCGGTGCCCCGGGCCCCGCCGCTGCCGCGCCGCCGCCCGTCCTGGACCGGCGGCGGCGCAACGTCGTCTTCGGGACGATCATGCTCGGCGTCCTGCTGGCCGCCCTCGACCAGACGATCGTGGGCACCGCCCTGCCGACGATCGTGGCAGACCTGGGCGGCGCCGAGCACATGTCCTGGGTCGTCACCTCGTACCTGCTCGCCGAGACGGTCGCGACCGTCATCGTCGGCAAGTTCGGCGACCTCTTCGGCCGGAAACTGATCTTCCAGATCTCCGCGGTCGTGTTCATCACGGGCTCGTTCCTCTGCGGCCTCGCGGGCAACATGACCCTGCTGATCCTGTGGCGCGGACTCCAGGGCATCGGCGCGGGCGGCCTGATGGTCACCTCCATGGCCCTGATCGCGGACGTGGTGCCGCTGCGCGAGCGCGGCAAGTACCAGGGCGCGATCGGCGCGGTCTTCGGGGTGTCCACCGTCATCGGGCCCCTGCTCGGCGGCCTGTTCACCGACCACCTCAGCTGGCGCTGGGCCTTCTACGTCAACGTGCCCGTCGCCGTCCTCGTCGTCATCGCGGCCGCCCGCACCATCCCCGCCGTGCGCTCCGCGTCCCGCCCCGTCATCGACTACCTCGGCATCGCCCTGGTCGCCGCGGGCTCCAGCGCCCTCATCCTGGCCACGAGCTGGGGCGGCAACGAGTACGCCTGGGGCTCCGGGGTCATCGTCGGCCTGTTCGCCGGCGGCCTGCTGGCCCTCGCCCTGTTCTGCCTGGTGGAGACCCGCGCGGCCGAACCGATGCTGCCGATGCGGCTGTTCCGCAACCCCGTCTTCGGCGTCTGCTCGGTGCTCAGCTTCATCGTCGGCTTCGCGATGCTCGGCGCGATGACCTTCCTGCCCACCTACCTCCAGTACGTGGACGGGGACTCGGCCACCGTCTCCGGCGTGCGGACCCTCCCGCTCGTCATCGGCCTGCTCATCGCCTCCGTGTTCAGCGGCAACGTCACCAGCCAGACCGGCCGCTACCGCGTCTTCCCCATCGCGGGCAGCCTGGTCATGGCCGTCGGCCTCTACCTGCTCTCCCTGATGGGACCCGGCACCGGCCCCTGGCTCGAATCGCTGTACATGTTCGTGCTCGGCACCGGAATCGGCCTGTGCATGCAGGTCCTGACCATCGCCGTGCAGAACACCGTCGACTACGCCGACCTCGGCACCGCCACCTCCGGCGTGACCTTCTTCCGCACCCTCGGCAGCGCCTTCGGCACGGCGGTCTTCGGCACCATCTACGCCAACACCCTCGAACCGAACCTCGCCGCAGGCGTGGCCGACGCCGCGCGGACCACCGGCACCGACCCGACCGCCCTCGCCAAGGCCGCGTCCAGCCCGCAGGGGGTGCACGGGCTCACGCCCGAACAGGCCGGCCCCATCGTGCAGGCGTACGCGGACACCCTGCACACGGTGTTCCTGTGGACCGTACCGGTGGCCGCCGCCGGCTTCCTCGTGGCCCTCTTCCTCAAGCAGGTCCCGCTGCGCGACAGCGCCCGGGCCGGTTCCACCGACATGGGCGAGGGCTTCGCCTCCCCGGCGGCTACGGGCGATTCCGCCAAACTCCTCGAACTCGCCGTCGCCAAGCTCGTCCGCACGATGGGCCCGGAGACGGCCCGCGCCATCACCGCCGGCTCGGACACCCGACTCGACCCGGCCGGGGCCTGGGCCGTCATGCAGGTAGAGCTGATGACCCGGACCGTCGGGCACGCCGGGCTCGGGCTGATCGCGGCCCGCCGGTCCATGCCGCCGGAAGTGCTCGTACCGGTCTTCGACCGGATGGTGGAGGAGGGGTTCCTCTCCCGCGAGGGCAGCTACTTCTCCCACACGGAGGCGGGGGCCCGCGAGGCGACCGTGATCTCCCAGGCCTGGGCGGACTGGCTGGGCGACCAGCTGGAGAAGGACCGCGGCCGCCCCCGCAGCGCGGAACTGCGCGCCGCCGCCGACGCCATCGCCAAGCGGCTGCTCGCCGAGGAACTGGGCGACGAGGGCTTCGCACCCCGCCCGGCGGCCCGCACCTGAGCGCAGGCCCCACGGGCGGGTCGGGCAGGACCCCGGCCGTGGGCTGGGGCCGAGCGTGGCCCCGGGTCCGGCCGTGGGCTGGGGTCGAGCGTGGCCCCGGGTCCGGCCGTTGGGCTGGGGCCGAGCGTGGCCCCGGGTCCGGCCGTGGGCTGGGGTCGAGCGTGCCCCCCGGGCGTCCGGCCGTGGCTTGCAGCCGAGCGGGGGCCGGGCCCGGCGGTTCGTACCCCGGACGAGCGGGCCCGCGGGACCCGGCCGCCCGTCCCTCAGCCGTCCGCCACGCGGTAGGAGTGGACCTCGGTGCGGGGGAGCGGCAGGTCCGGGCGCCAGGTGCGCAGCACCGTCCCGGAGGGGCCGAACAGCCCCTCCGGGATCTGCTCCGGTGCGAACCAGCGCCACTGCACGATCTTGTCCGGCTCGGTCACGCGCGGTTCGCCCGCCGCCGCCTCCGTCACCGCGGCCGCCGTCAGCCGTACGATCCCCGCCTTCTCCCCGATCAGTACGGCCAGCACCCTGACGTCCGCGGGCCGCGCCCGCAGCCCCGTCTCCTCCGCCAGCTCGCGCGCGGCCGCCTCGGCGAAGCCCTCACCCGGGTCGGTCTTGCCCCCGGGCAGCTCCCAGCGCCCGTCGTGGGCCTGCCCCAGCAGCACCCGCCCGTCCCGGCCGACCACCACCACCCCGACCCCGACCACGGCGTTGGCAGCGGGCCGGGCCCGCTCGGGCCGCTCGGACCCGGACCCGGCCCCGGGCCAGGCCGTGCTGTCGGCATCGGATGCGGCATCGGCAGCGGTCACGGTCTCCTCCGGGAGCGCGGCGTATCGCGGCGTACCGCGCACGCGCGGAAAACGGGTCCCGGCGATCGTCCCACGCAGCCCGCCACCACGACCCGCCACCCGCCCCCGGCCGCTCGCACCGGCCCCGCCCACTCAGCCGGGCGTACCCAGCACCTGCGCGAGGTCGTAGCCCACGACCTCCTCCAGTTGGCCGTACGTGCAGCTCTGCGGGGTGCGGTCCGGGCGGAAGCGCCGGAACTGCGCCGTGTGGCGGAAGCGGTCGCCCTCCATGTGGTCGTACGCGACCTCGACCACCAGCTCCGGGCGCAGCGGGACCCAGGACAGGTCCTTCTTGCCCGACCAGCGGCTGGGTGCCCCCGGCAGCCGCGCCCCCTCGTGCGCCGACTCCTCGGTCCAGGCCGCCCACGGGTGGCCCGCGGCGTCCGGCATCCGCAACGGCTCCAGCTCCGCCACGAGCTCGGCCCGGCGCTTCATGGGGAAGGCGGCGCACACGCCCACGTGCTGGAGGACGCCCGCGTCGTCGTACAGGCCGAGGAGCAGCGAGCCGACGACCGGGCCGCTCTTGTGGAGGCGGTAGCCCGCCACGACCGCGTCGGCCGTGCGGTCGTGCTTGACCTTGACCATGATCCGGGCGTCCGGTCGGTACGGCAGGTCGAGCCGCTTGGCGACGACCCCGTCGAGCCCCGCGCCCTCGTAGGCCTCGAACCACTCCCGGGCGAGGTCCGCGTCGGTGGTCGCGGGTGCGAGGTGGACCGGCGGGCGGGCCGGTCCCAGGGCCTCGGCCAGCTGCGCGCGACGCTCGGAGAGCGGGGCCTCCAGCAGGGACCGGTCGCCGAGGGCCAGCAGGTCGAAGGCGACGAAGCTGGCGGGGGTGCGCTCGGCGAGCAGGGCCACCCGCGAGGCCGCTGGGTGGATGCGCTCGGTGAGCCGGTCGAAGTCCAGCCTGCCGCCGTGCGCGATCACGATCTCGCCGTCCACGACGCACCGCTCGGGCAGGTTCGCCAGGAGCGCTGCCACGAGCTCGGGGAAGTACCTGGTCAGCGGCTTGCCGGTGCGGCTGCCCACGACCACCTCGGGCCCGTCGCGGTGCACGATGGCGCGGAACCCGTCCCATTTGGCCTCGTACTGCAGGCCGGGGCCCGGCGGGATCGCGGCCGCGGACTTGGCCAGCATCGGTTTCACGGGCGGCATCACCGGGAGGTCCATACCCCGATTCTGCGAGGCGGGACGCGGACCCGCCCGGCGTACGGACCCGCCCGGCGTACGGCGCGGTGCGGCGGGCGCCGACGGGCGGGGCGGCCCGGTCGCGCCTACCGTGGCGCACATGGGTACTGCGCGCACTGCGGTGGAACTGGACGCCGGCGGGCGGACGGTACGGCTGTCCAGCCCGGAGAAGGTCTACTTCCCCGAGCGGGGGCTGACCAAGCTGGACGTGGCCTCGTACTACCTCGCGGTCGCGGACGGCATCACCCGCGCCCTGCGCGACCGGCCGACCACCCTCGAGCGTTACCCCGACGGGGTGACCGGCGAGTCCTTCTTCCAGAAGCGGGCGCCGAAGAACCTGCCCGACTGGATCCCCACCGCCCACATCGCCTTCCCCAGCGGCCGGACCGCCGACGAGATCTGCCCCACCGAGCCCGCGGCCGTCCTGTGGGCGGCCAACCTCGGCTGCCTGACCTTCCACCCCTGGCCGGTGCGCCGCGCCGACACCGACCGCCCGGACGAACTGCGCATCGACCTCGACCCGCAGCCGGGTACGGACTACCACCACGCCGTGGCCGCCGCCCACGAGCTGCGCGCCCTCCTGGAGGAGCTCGGCCTGCGCGGCTGGCCCAAGACCTCCGGCGGGCGCGGGCTGCACGTGTTCGTGCCGATCGCGCCGCGCTGGACCTTCACCGAGGTCCGGCGCTGCGCCATCGCCCTCGGCCGGGAGCTGGAGCGCCGGATGCCGGGCGAGGTCACCACGGCCTGGTGGAAGGAGGAGCGCGGCGAGCGGATCTTCGTCGACTACAACCAGACGGCCCGCGACCGGACCATCGCCTCCGCGTACTCCGTGCGCCCGCGGCCGCACGCGCCGGTGTCGGCCCCGCTGCGCTGGGACGAGGTGGACCGGGCGGAACCCCGCGACTTCGACATCGTGACCATGCCGGCCCGGTTCGCCGAACTGGGCGACGTACACGCGGACATGGACGAGCACGCCTTCTCGCTGGAGGCCGTCCTGGAGCTCGCCGACCGCGACGAGCACGACCGCGGGCTCGGGGACATGCCGTACCCGCCGGACCACCCGAAGATGCCGGGGGAGCCGAAGCGCGTGCAGCCGAGCCGCGCGAAGCACGAGGACCACGAGGCCTGACGGCCACCGCCCGTACGGTGCCCTGCCCCCCTGCCCCTGCTCTCGTCGGCCTAAAACAACACGAACGGTCGTGCTAGCATTTTTGCATCCGCCTCCCGAGGAGATTTGGAGACCCGGCATGCATCCCTTGGTCCCCGTCCTGAGCGCCGCCCTGAACGCGGGCGCGCGTGTCGCGCCGAAGCTCACCGGGAGGGCCGCCTTCGCACTCTTCGTCCGGCCCCTCCACCGGGTCGGCATGCGCCCCGGCGAGGAGGAGGACGTGATGGCCGGGGCCCGCAGGGGGCGCCTGACCGTGGACGGCGTCCCCGTCGTCACCTACCGGTGGGGCGAGGGCCCCCGGCCCGTCCTCCTCGTGCACGGCTGGACCTCGCGCGCCTCGCGGTTCGCACCCCTGGTGGCGGCCCTGCGCGCCCAGGGGCACCCGGTGCTCTCGTACGACGCCCCGGGCCACGGGGAATCCGGCGGGCGGGCCTTCAACCTCCGGCAGATCCGCGAGATCATCCGCCGACTGCAGGACGAGGAGGGGGAGTTCGGCGCGGTCGTGGCCCACTCCCTCGGGGTCCTCGCCACCTTCTTCGCCCTGCGCAGCGGGGTGCGGGCCGGCCGCGTCGCGGCGATCGGCGGCATCGCCGAATTCGACTACCTCGTCCAGCAGTTCAGTGCGCAGCTGCGGCTGGGCGGCCGGGTCCGCCGGGTGCTGTACGGGCACATCGGGCGGGTGGTGCTCCCCGGCGAGGCCGGAATCCCGGAGCGCCTGGACGCCGTCCACCGCCCCGACGAGGTCCCCGTCCCCGTACTGCTCGTCCACGACGCCGACGACGACGTGGCCGCACCCGCACAGTCCCGGGCCCTCGCGGCCGCGTACGGTCCGCGGGCCCGCCTGGTCGAGACCCGCGGACTCGGCCACCGCCGGATCCTCGCCGACCCGGAAGTCGTCTCCCTGGCGGTGGAGTTCGTAACGGAGGGGCGCGTGGCAGAGATCCGGACGGCGGCGGGCGGGGCGGCCGGGGCCGGCGTACCGGCTTCCGCGCCCGGCGTACCGGCTTCCGCGCCCGGATCGGTCCCGGCAGCGCGCTGAAGCGGAGCCGATCCGGCGGGGGTCAGGACCCGGCGGCGGGCGTCCGCGCCCCGAACCCGCTGCCCGCAGGCGGCCGTTCCGGAAGACTCCCCGGATCGGCCGCCTCGGCGCGCAGCCGGGAAAGGATCCCCCGGGCCGCCCGCCCGTACGGCGCGGCGTCCCCGTGCAGCACCGACTCGGCGTTCGCCATCTCCATCAACGCCGTGATTTCGAAGCGGAGTTGGGGGACGTCCAGATCCTCCGGGAACCCGCCGGCCAGCCGGGCCTCGTCCAGCACCCGCTCCACGTACCGCGCCCAGTCCCGCCGGGCCTTCGCGATCTCGTCGCGGACCGGCCCGGGGCGGGAGTCGAACTCCGCCGAGGCCGCGTAGAAGAAGCAGCCGCCGGGGAACACCCGGCGCGCCGAGTAGTCGAGCCACAGCTCGCACAGGCGCCAGGCCTTCGCCGCCCCCGCGGGCTGCCCGCGCAGCGGCCGCACGACCTGCTCGACGAAGACGCCGGCCGCCGCGCGGACGGTCTCGACCTGGAGCGACTCCTTCGAGCCGAACAGGGCGAAGACGCCGCTCTTGCTCAGGCCGAGATCCGTGGAGATCTTGCCCAGGGAGAGGCCCTCCAGACCCTCGGCCGAGGCGATGCCCGTCGTGTGCTCCAGCACCAGGCGGCGGGTCTGGTTTCCGCGTTCGATGCGACCGTCGCTCATGTGTCCATGTTACTGAACGCACGGTCGTGCGGGATGTGCGCGTTGAGGGCGCGTTCATCAGACGTATATCGCGGTTCGGCATGCTCGCGGGCATGCTGACGAACACGACGACGAGGCCGTCCGCCGCCGATGCCCGGGGCGGGGCGCAGGGGCGCACGACGGGGTGGCGGGCGGAGGCGCTGTGCGCGCAGACCGGGCCGGAGTTCTTCTTCCCGGAGCCGGGGACGTCCGTGCGCGAGGCGAAGCGGTTGTGCGGGGCGTGTGCGGGGCGGGTGGCGTGCCTGGAGTACGCGCTGGCCAATGACGAGCGGTTCGGGGTGTGGGGCGGGCTGTCGGAACAGGAGCGGCGACGCCTGCGGCGGGCCTGACGCCGCAACCGGGCCACCCCGGCCCGGACGCCGCCTCCTCGGCTGGCGCCCGCCCTGGGCCCGCGCCCACCCCAGGCCTGCGCCGCCTCAGGTCTGCGTCCCCTTCCCGCTCCGCCGCACCAGCCCGACCCGCCGCGCCAGCGCCTCGTCCCCTGCGGGGGGCACCTCTCCACGATGGCCGTGCGGCACGACACGGACGGGATAGTGCCCGCCGACGGGCGACACGACGCCCCCGTATCGGGGGTCCCCGGCGAACCAGATGCGGTCGGGGTGGTCGTTCTCCTTTTCGGCGAGGGCGGGGATAGTGGGCACCAGGCGGTAGACCGGTTGATCGTTGTCGATCGCGAGGGTGATCAACGCGGGACTGTTCATGTTGCGGGGTGGATAGAGGCAATCGTGTTCGCGCCATTCGTATGCACCAAGGATGGCCGCCATCCGGTGATACCGGCAGAAGTACATTCCGGCGACATAGAGCATCGGGCCGCATACGGCAAGCCAGCCCAGTACGGCATTGACCGGCTTGTTGGAGAGGCTGAGCAGCGAGGCGGTGGAAAGCGATACGGCAATGGCCCCTGCGACCCACGCAGCCCGGCGACGTCTGAGGCGTTTGAGGCCACGCAGCGTTGGGACATGGTCCAGAGCCGCTTTGCAGAGCCGCGGGGTTGATGTCATGCGAGCACATCCAAGATGCGTGACTGGCTGGTCTGGTGAGCTTCTGCCGCAGGCGGCGACGGGTCAGTGAAGGACACGGTGCTCGCGATTGCTTCCACGATGTCGGCATACGCATCCGCGTGCTGGGTTGCGCTGCTGGCAATGTCGAGGGCGAGTGTTTGGTCGCCGGCGGGGTACGAGAGAATGACACATGAATGGCAGAGCGAGACGGGGTCGCTGCGATCGAGGATTGTCACCATGCCGGAGATGAGAACTGCTGGCGTGGCGCAGGGAAGATCGAGAGGGCGAACGCTGCAGGCCTCCCAGCGAGGCTTACTTGAAAAGGCCAATGATGCCCGTGCTACGGCCAATTTCGGGTCATGGATTCTGCTGGGGCGCACGGTGGAAGCGAGCACCGACAGTACGGCACCGTCTTCGTCATCAGGGTGTAGCCCGATCGCCGTGTGCGTCATGCCTGCATGAAGCTGTGCGAACGCCTCCAGTAGCCGGTGTGCATCGGCGAGGGCCTCTGTGGCCGTCGCAGTGGGCAGCCACTCGGCTAGCAGCTGAGGCAGCTCCTCGCCGACTTCGGGCACTACGTCCCAGAACCCTGGAGGAGTACGAAACCAAACAGACTGATCGGTTGCGACAGTGCTCGTGGTCACCGTGTCACCGCCGACCAAATGTGTGCTGTCTTGGCTGCGACGGTCGGGGCATCGTCCACGACAGCGCGCGTACCGTCCACTCCTGTGGAGACCTCGTCCACGGTCGAGTTGTTGTCCAGGGAAGTAATGCCGGCGATTCCTGTCGCGGCTCCGGTGCCAGGCAGGCCGTACTTGATCACGTCCTCGGATGCGGGCCCGATCCGCCGCACAGCCCACTGGGTCAGCGGGTTCTCGACCTGCTGCAAAGCCGCCGTAGTCGTCCAAGTGCTCCGCGCACCCTCCCGCACCCCCGCCCCCACGTTCGCGATCGCCGTGGACTCCGGGATCAGGGCCGCCGTGCGGAAGGCTGCTGTTCCGGCCTTGGCGCCGGTGGCGAGGGCGCCGATGCCGGGGATGGCGCCCAGGCCGTCGCCCAGGACCGTGACCGTGCTCTTCCAGAAGTCCGCGTCGAATTCACCCTTGGTGACGCCGTCCGAAATGGACTTCCGCAGTTTCGGGTCGGACAGGTGCAGCGTCAGGGCCGCCAGGCTCAGGCCGCCCGCCACGAGGACGAGGCCGATGGCGACCGGCGGGCAGGCCGTCGCGAGGAGGACCCCGGCGAAGCCGGCCACGGCGGCCCAGTCCGCGAACGGGTCCGCCGCGTCCTCCTTCAGCCAGTCGACGAAGCGCCGCGCCACCCCCGGCTCGCGCGGCGCCAGCCGTTCCGCCGTGGATTCGAGGGAGCGGGCGGTGCGGCGGGCGTCGGATGCGTGTTGTTCCGTGAGTTCGCGGGCCAGGCGGCGTACGTCGGCCAGGGCCTGGGGGTCGTCCGGGGGGAGGGCCGCCGCGTGGGCCTCGTACCGGCGGGCCAGGGACTGGTGGGACGTGAGGGTGTCGTGCCACGCCGCCATCCGGGCCGCCGCGCGGGAGAGGGAGGTGTGGGCCGTGCGCAGGTAGCGGGGGAGCTCCTCCGAGAGGGAGGCGCGGAAGGCCGTCGCCGCCTCGCCCTGCCACGCCCCGCTCGCGCCGAGCAGCCGGTCCAGGACCCCGGACGCCTCGCCGAGGGCCGCGGCGGAGGTCTTCAGCCGGCCGGCCAGGGCGTCCACCGCCGCGGGGGAGCCGGGGGCCGGGTCCCAGCCGAGCGCGGGGTACGCCGCCGCGCCGCCGTCAGCCACGCGGCACCGGTCCCGCGGCGCGGAAGGCCGCCCGCAGGGCTTCCTCCAGCCGGGCGTACTCGGCGGCGCTGAGGCGTACGCCCTCGCGGACCTCGCCGATGCGCTCGGTCAGCTCTCCGGCCCCGTACTCCCAGCGTTCCTGGAAGGCCTCGCAGGCCTCGTCCAGCTCCGCCGTGCCCAGCTGGTCCGCCCGGATCCGGGAGAGGCCGCGGCGGGCCTCGGCGAGGGAGGCCGTGCACGTGTCCAGGGACTGCCACAGCCGGGTCAGGCGGTCGATGTCCACCCGCAGTGAGGTCATGGACCGACACCCTGGCAGAACGCGGGGCGGCGGCGCGCGCCCCGTCACCCGGGAGGGTGAGCCGCCGCGGGGCGGGTGCGCGCCGCCCGGCGGCGGTCAGACGGCCTAGCCCCAATGTTGGTGACTTAAGTTCTGTCCTGCCGAGTGATGGTGACGGTGTCAGGTGCGGGTGGTGTCCCGTTGCGATGCTCGGCTCGTTTGAGCG
>NZ_JBVJYM010000020.1:0-142527 GCF_055600495.1 Streptomyces sp. NPDC038213 | reverse complement strand
AGACGTCGGTTGCAGCCTCATGATCACCTGAGTAGGAGCGGGCCCCCTCATTTTCCCCCCCGCCGCCCCACCCCCCCTTCCCCCCCCACCGCCCTCCCGTGCGGCCTGCGGCGTCAGTCGCGCTCGCCGCCGCCCAGGTGGTGGACGCGGACCATGTTCGTGGTGCCCGGGACGCCGGGGGGCGAGCCGGCGGTGATGACCATGGTGTCGCCCGCGTTGTAGCGCTGGAGCTTGAGCAGCTCGCCGTCGACCAGGTCGACCATGGCGTCGGTGGTGTCCACGTGCGGGACGATGTAGGACTCGACGCCCCAGCTCAGGGTGAGCTGGTTGCGGGTGTTCTCGTCCGTGGTGAAGGCCAGGATCGGCTGGGTGGCGCGGTAGCGCGACAGCCGGCGGGCCGTGTCCCCGGACTGGGTGAAGGCGATGAGGGCCTTGCCGCCGAGGAAGTCGGCGATCTCGCAGGCCGCGCGGGCCACGGAGCCGCCCTGGGTGCGCGGCTTCTTGCCCGGGACCAGGGGCTGGAGGCCCTTGGAGAGCAGCTCCTCCTCGGCCGCGGTGACGATCTTCGACATCGTCTTGACGGTCTCGATCGGGTAGGCGCCCACGGAGGACTCGGCGGAGAGCATGACCGCGTCGGCGCCGTCGAGGATGGCGTTGGCGACGTCGGAGGCCTCGGCGCGGGTCGGCCGGGAGTTGGTGATCATCGACTCCATCATCTGGGTCGCGACGATCACCGGCTTGGCGTTGCGGCGGCACATCTCGATGAGGCGCTTCTGCACCATCGGGACCTTCTCCAGCGGATACTCCACCGCCAGGTCGCCGCGGGCCACCATGACCGCGTCGAAGGCCGCGACCACGGCCTCCATGTTCTCGACGGCCTGCGGCTTCTCCACCTTGGCGATGACGGGGACCCGGCGGCCCTCCTCGTCCATGACCTTGTGGACGTCCTTGACGTCGTTGGCGTCGCGGACGAAGGACAGGGCGACCATGTCGCAGCCCATCCGCAGGGCGAAGCGGAGGTCGTCCACGTCCTTCTCGGACAGGGCCGGGACGTTCACCGCCGCGCCGGGCAGGTTGATGCCCTTGTGGTCGGAGATGACACCGCCCTCGACGACGATGGTCCTGACCCGCGGGCCCTCGACCGCGACGACGCGCAGCTCGACGTTGCCGTCGTTGATGAGGACCGGGTCGCCCTTGGAGACGTCGCCCGGCAGGCCCTTGTACGTGGTGCCGCAGACGGACTTGTCGCCCGGGACGTCCTCGGTGGTGATGGTGAACTCGTCACCGCGCACCAGCTCGACGGGGCCCTCGGCGAAGGTCTCCAGACGGATCTTGGGGCCCTGGAGGTCGGCGAGGACGCCGACCGCGCGCCCGGTCTCGGCCTGGGCCTGCCGGACGCGGTCGTACCGCTCCTGGTGCTCTGCCTGGGTACCGTGGCTGAAATTGAAACGGGCCACGTTCATACCGGCCTCGATGAGAGCTTTCAGCTGCTCGAGCGAGTCGACGGCGGGGCCCAGCGTGCAGACGATTTTGGAACGGCGCATGGAGCGGATCCTATCGGGTTTGTTTCACAGCGGAATATTCCGTCTGGTGGAAAGTCCAAGTGACTAGCGGGTAACCAGCGCGTAGGCCTGCGTGGCGATTTCCAGCTCCTCGTCGGTCGGCACCACCGCCACCGCCACCCGGGCGTACGCGGCGGACACCAGCCGCGGCTCGCCGGAGCGGACCGCGTTGGCCTCCAGGTCGAGGGCCAGTCCCAGCTCCGCCAGCCCGTCCACGGCAGCTTCCCGCACGGCGGCCGCGTTCTCGCCCACCCCGGCCGTGAAGGCCACCGCGTCCACCCGGCCGAGCACGGCCGAGTAGGCGCCGATGTACTTCTTCAGCCGGTGCACGTACGCGTCGAAGGCCACCTGCGCCGCGTGGTCGCCCGCGCCGGCGCGGCGCAGCACCTCGCGCATGTCGTTGTCCCCGCACAGCCCGAGCAGACCGCTCTTCTTGTTCAGCAGCGAGTCGATCTCGTCCACGGACAGCCCGCCCACCCGGGCCAGGTGGAAGATCACCGCAGGGTCGAGGTCCCCCGAGCGGGTGCCCATCACCAGACCCTCCAGCGGGGTCAGCCCCATCGAGGTGTCCACGCACACCCCGCCGCGGACCGCGGAGGCCGAGGCCCCGTTGCCCAGGTGCAGGACGATCACGTTGACCTCCTCGGGGGCCCTGCCGAGCAGGGCCGCCGTGGCCCGCGAGACGTAGGCGTGCGAGGTGCCGTGGAAGCCGTACCGGCGGATGGAGTACCGGTCGGCGGTCTCGGCGTCGATGGCGTAGCGGGCGGCGTACTCCGGCATGGTCGCGTGGAAGGCCGTGTCGAAGACGGCCACCTGCGGGAGGTCCCCGCGCAGCGCCCGGGCCACCTCGATGCCGGTGATGTTGGCGGGGTTGTGCAGCGGGGCCAGCGGCACCAGGCTGCGGATCTCCGCCAGCACCTCGTCGTCGACCACGGTCGGCTGCGTGAACCGGGTCCCGCCGTGCACCACCCGGTGCCCGACGGCCGCCAGCTCGGGGGAGTCCAGTCCCAGCCCGTCCGCGGCCAGCTCCGCCGCCACGGCCTTCAGCGCGGCCGCGTGGTCCGCGATCGGCCCGCTGTGCTCGCGCGGCGCGGCCCCGCCGGCCTGCGGGGTGTGCACGAGCCGGGAGGTCTCCTCGCCGATCCGCTCCACCAGGCCCGAGGCCAGCCGGGACCGGTCCGCCATGTCGAGCAGCTGGTACTTGACCGAGGAGGAGCCGGAGTTGAGGACGAGTACGCGCGTTGCGGTCACGGTGGGGTCTTTCCTTCGTGGGGGAGGGGTCAGGCGGTGGGGGCGGGGGCCGCGGCGCCGCGCCCGGACTGGGACTGGATCGCGGTGATCGCCACCGTGGTGACGATGTCCTGGACCAGCGCCCCGCGCGACAGGTCGTTGACCGGCTTGCGCAGGCCCTGGAGGACCGGGCCGACCGCGACCGCGCCGGCGGACCGCTGCACCGCCTTGTAGGTGTTGTTGCCGGTGTTGAGGTCCGGGAAGATCAGGACGGTTGCCCGCCCGGCCACCTCGGACCCCGGGAGCTTGGTCGCGGCCACGGAGGGCTCGACGGCCGCGTCGTACTGGATCGGCCCCTCGATCAGCAGGTCGGGGCGGCGCTCGCGGACGATCTCGGTGGCCTTGCGGACCTTGTCCACGTCCGCGCCGGTGCCCGAGGTGCCGGTGGAGTACGAGAGCATCGCGATCCGCGGCTCCACGCCGAAGGCGGCGGCGGTGGCGGCCGACTGCACGGCGATGTCGGCGAGCTGCTCGGCGTCCGGGTCGGGGTTGACCGCGCAGTCGCCGTACACGAGGACCCTGTCGGCCAGGCACATGAAGAAGACCGAGGAGACGATGGCCGCCTCCGGCTTGGTCTTGATGATCTCGAAGGCGGGCCGGATGGTCGCGGCCGTCGAGTGCACGGAGCCGGACACCATGCCGTCGGCCAGGCCCTCCTGGACCATCAGGGTGCCGAAGTAGTTGACGTCGGTGACCACGTCGTTGGCCAGTTCGACCGTCATGCCCTTGTGGGCGCGGGCCCCGGCGTAGTACTCGGCGAACCGCTCCCGCAGCGGGGAGGTCAGCGGGTCGATGATCTGCGCCCCCGAGATGTCGATGCCCAGGTCGGCGGCCTTCTTCTGGACGGACTGCTCCTCGCCCAGCAGGGTCAGGTCGCAGACCCCGCGGCGCAGCACCACGTCGGCGGCGCGCAGGACGCGCGGTTCTGTGCCCTCGGGGAGCACCACGCGGCGGCGCTCCGAGCGGGCCTGCTCCAGGAGTTCGTGCTCGAACATCATCGGGGTGACGCGGGTGGAGCGGGCCACGGAGATCCGGTCGCGCAGCTCGGCGGTGTTCACGTGCCGCTCGAAGAGGCCGAGGGCGGTCTCCAGCTTGCGCGGGGTGGCGGAGTTCAACCGGCTCTGGAGCGCGAAGAGTTCGGCGGCCGTCGGGAAGCTGTTCCCGGCCACCGAGACCACGGGGGTGCCGGGCGCCAGCTTGGCGGCCAGGGTCAGGATGTCGGCCGGGGGGCGCTCGTTGAGGGTCAGGAGCACGCCGGCGATCGGCGGGGTGCCGGAGGCGTGCGCGGCCAGGGCGCCCACCACCAGGTCGGCGCGGTCGCCGGGGGTGACGACCAGGCAGCCGGGGGTCAGGGCTCCGAGGAAGTTCGGCAGCATGGCGCCGCCGAAGACGAAGTCCACGGCGTCGCGGGCCAGTCCGGCCTCGTCCCCGAGCAGCACCTCGCCGCCGAGGGCCTGGGTGATCTGGGCGACGGTGGGCGCGGAGAGCGACTTGTCGTCGGGCAGGACGTAGCACGGTACGGGGAGGCGGGCGGCGAGCCGCTCGGCTATGACCCCGCGGTCGGCGGGGGCCACGCGGTTGACCACGAGGGCGACGACCTGGCAGCCCAGGGACTCGTACGCGCGGTGGGCGTTGCGGGCCTCGGCGCGCACGGATTCGGCGGTCTGGGCGGTGCCCCCGACCACGGGGACGACCACGGCGCCGAGCTCGTTGGCCAGGCGGGCGTTGAGGGCCAGCTCGTCGGGGAGGTTCGTGTCGGCGTAGTCGGTGCCGAGGACGAGGACCACGTCGGCGTCCCGGGCCACCCGGTGGTAGCCGTCCACCAGCCGGGAGACCAGCTCGTCGGCGCCCTGCTCGGCGAGGAGGGCCGTGGCCTCGGGGTACTCCATGCCGTAGGCGGTGGCGGGGTCCTGCTCCAGCCGGTACCGGGCCTTGAGCAGTTCGAACAGGCGGTCGGGTCCGTCGTGGAGGAGGGGGCGGTAGACCCCGACCCGGCCCGTCTGGCGGGCCAGCAGCTCCATGATTCCCAGTTCGACGACCTGGCGGCCGTCCCCCCGGTCGATACCGGTCACGTACACGCTGCGCGTCACGCGTGCTCTCCGTCCGTGTTCGCCTGCCGGTCCGGCGGCGGATATGCGAATCGAAATTCCCCGATAGTGTGGGCTTGCCCTCTTGACAATACCTCCGCCGATGGATAGGGCGCCCTCCGGAACAAAGGCCTGTGGAGGGGGGTCCAAAGGCCTTTCGGGCGGAGCAGCACCGCGCCCCGGCCCTGTCTGCGTGGAACAATCGGACAGGCTTCACATTTACCCCGGACCCCGGGTCCCGGCACATCCGGACAGGCACGATTCAGGAGCAGGAGACACAAGGCGATGCGCATCGGAGTTCTCACCGCAGGCGGCGACTGTCCCGGCCTGAACGCCGTCATCCGGTCGGTCGTCCACCGCGCGGTGGTCGGCCACGGCGATGAGGTCATCGGTTTCGAGGACGGCTTCAAGGGGCTCCTCGACGGCCACTACCGGCCCCTCGACATCAACGCCGTCAGCGGCATCCTGGCCCGCGGCGGCACCATCCTGGGCTCCGCCCGCATGGAGCGCGCCCGCCTCAGCGAGGCGGCGGAGAACGCCACCGCCCTCGCCGAGCGCTACGGGCTCGACGCGCTGATCCCGATCGGCGGCGAGGGCACCCTGACGGCCTCCCGGATGCTGTCGGACGCGGGCATGCCGGTGGTCGGCGTACCGAAGACCATCGACAACGACATCTCCGCCACCGACCGCACCTTCGGCTTCGACACCGCCGTCACCGTGGCCACCGAGGCCATCGACCGCCTGAAGACCACCGCCGAATCGCACCAGCGGGTCATGGTGGTCGAGGTCATGGGCCGGCACGCGGGCTGGATCGCCCTGGAGTCCGGCATGGCCGGCGGCGCCCACGGGATCTGCCTGCCGGAGCGCCACTTCGAGGTGGACGACCTGGTCAAGATGGTGGAGGAGCGATTCGCCCGCGGTAAGAAGTTCGCCGTGATCTGCGTGGCCGAGGGCGCGCACCCCGCCGAGGGCTCGATGCCGTACGAGAAGGGCGCGATCGACCAGTACGGGCACGAGCGCTTCGCCGGCATCGGCAACCGGCTCGCCGTGGAGCTGGAGCACCGCCTCGGCAAGGAGGCCCGCCCGGTCATCCTCGGCCACGTGCAGCGCGGCGGCGTGCCCACCGCCTACGACCGCGTGCTCGCGACCCGGTTCGGCTGGCACGCCGTCGAGGCGGTCCACCGCGGGGAGTTCGGGAACATGACCGCCCTGCGCGGCACCGAGATCAGCATGGTCCCGCTGGCCTCCGCCGTCACCGAGCTCAAGACGGTCCCCGAGGACCGCATGTACGAGGCGGAGTCCGTCTTCTAGGCCGCCCGCCGGGCCTCCCGGCCCGGGCCGCAGGGCCCGCCCGCCGGGACCTCCGTCCCCGATCGCGGCGCCGAACGGCCCCGGTTTCCTCCTCCGCGCAGGGGCCGGGGCCGTCCCCGTACCCGCGCCGCTCAGCGCCCGGAGGCCCGCGCCAGCTCCCAGAACCGGTCCACGATCGTGTCGAGGTACTCCCGCCCCGCGTCCCCGCTCCCGGCCTGCCCCCCGCCGGTGCCCCAGCTGAGGGTGGCGACCATGCGGGACTGGTACTCGTCGTACAGCCGCCCCACCACGGACTCCAGCTGCTGCTTCGGCACCGGGATCAGCTTGGCCAGCGGTTTCACGTACGCCTGCCAGCGGGTGGTGACCGCGCTGCGCAGCAGGTCGCCGAGCTCCCCGTCCCGGCCGGTGGCCGTCACGAAGGCGGGCAGGCCCAGCCCCAGCACCTGCGCCAGGGCGGTGGACTGCCGCTCGTTGCCCTTCCAGCGGCCGGAGTCCTCCATCTTCTGGTACGAGCCGGCGTCGAGCCCGACCCGGCGGGCCAGCTCCTCGGGGCTCATCCCGCGGGCGATCCGGTGCTCGCGCAGGGTGGTGGGCTCGGCGAGCAGCTCGCCGGGGGAGCACCACAGGACCCCGGCGAGCGCCGTGATCTCGGATGCCGTGGGGGAGGCGTCGCCGCGCTCCCACGCCATGACCGTCTCGGGGTCGACGCGGATGCCGTACTGGGCGGCCAGGCCGTAGGCGACGTGGCCGGGTGCCATGCCCAGGGCGGCCCGCAGGCGGCGGGCGGCGGCGGCATTGAAGGGGGGGCTGTGGTGCACGAGGCACACGCTAGAGCGGTCCGGCCCCGGCGACTACGGTCTGTTCGGACAAGCTCACAACTCGTAGGAACGTCCTAGGGTTATCGGGGGGTTGGGTCGGATTCCCGGAGACTGTCCGGTAATCGGACCCTCCTGCCGGTGTGCCCCTCCCGGGCCCGCCGCCGCAGACCCCTCACTACCCGGACCGCCGGCTTCCATGCCGCCTCCGCGGCACGGAAGCCGGGCCCGCCCTCAGCCCGCCGGCCGCAGCCAGACCGTGGCCAGGGGCGGCAGGGTCAGGTGCAGGCTCGCGGGCCGGCCGTGGGAGGGCTCGGGCCGGGCGGTGAGGCGGCCCGCCGGGACCACCCCGCTGCCGCCGTACTGCTCCCCGTCCGTGCACAGCACCGGCTCCCAGCAGGGGAAGCGCTCCGGCACCCCGAGCCGGTAGCCGTGCCGGACCACCGGCGAGAAGTTGCTGACGCTCAGCAGCGGGGAGCCGTCGGCCGCGTACCGCAGGAACGCGAACACGTTGTCCTCCGCCCCGTCCGCCTCCACCCACGAGAAGCCCTCGGGCACCGTGTCCTGCTCCCACAGCGCCGGCGCCCCCGCGTACACCGCGTTCAGGTCCCGCACCAGGGCCCGCACCCCGAGGTGGTCGGGGGCCGCCGCGTACGAGGGGTCCAGCAGCCACCAGTCCGGCCCGCTGGCCTCCGCCCACTCGGCCCCCTGCGCGAACTCCTGCCCCATGAACAGCAGCTGCTTGCCCGGATGGGCCCACATGAACCCCAGGTACGCCCGGTGCCCCGCCCGCTGCTGCCACCAGTCGCCCGGCATCTTCGACACCAGCGACCGCTTGCCGTGCACCACCTCGTCGTGCGAGATCGGCAGCACGTAGTTCTCGCTGTACGCGTACACCATCGAGAAGGTCATCTCGTGGTGGTGGTACTTGCGGTGGACCGGCTCGCGGGACACGTACCCGAGGGAGTCGTGCATCCAGCCCATGTTCCACTTCAGCCCGAAGCCGAGGCCGCCGAACCCGCCCGGACCCACGTGGTGCGTGGCGCGGGTGACCCCGTCCCAGGCGGTGGACTCCTCGGCGATGGTCACCACCCCGGGGCAGCGCCGGTAGACGGTCGCGTTCATCTCCTGGAGGAAGGCCACCGCGTCCAGGTTCTCCCGCCCGCCGTGCTCGTTCGGGGTCCACTCGCCGTCCTTGCGCGAGTAGTCCAGGTAGAGCATCGAGGCCACCGCGTCCACCCGCAGCCCGTCGATGTGGAACTCCTCGCACCAGTAGACCGCGTTGGCCACGAGGAAGTTCCGCACCTCCTTGCGCCCGTAGTCGAACTCCAGCGTCCCCCAGTCGGGATGGGCCGCCCGCTGCGGGTCCTGCGGCTCGTACAGCGGCCGCCCGTCGAACTCCGCCAGCGCCCACGCGTCCCGCGGGAAGTGCGCCGGCACCCAGTCGAGGATCACCCCGATCCCGGCCCGGTGCAGCGCGTCCACCAGGAAGCGGAAGTCGTCCGGGGTGCCCAGCCGGGAGGTCGGCGCGTAGAACCCGGTCACCTGGTAGCCCCACGAGCCCCCGAAGGGGTGCTCGGCCACCGGCATCAGCTCCACGTGCGTGAACCCCAGCTCCTTCACGTACGCGGGCAGCTGCTCGGCGAGCTGCCGGTACGTCAGCCCCGGCCGCCAGGAGGCCAGGTGGAGCTCGTACACCGAGAACGGCGAGGCGTGCACCGGCCGCGCCCCGCGTCCGGCCATCCACTGCGCGTCCTCCCACACGTGGTGCGCCCCCGCCACCACCGAGGCGGTGGCGGGCGGCACCTCGGTGTGCCGGGCCATCGGGTCCGCGCGCAGGCTGTGGCTGCCGTCGGGCCCCGCGATGTCGAACTTGTACAGGGCCCCCTCGCCCACCCCCGGCAGGAACAGCTCCCACACCCCGCTGCCCCCGAGCGAGCGCATCGGGGCCGCGGTGCCGTCCCAGTACGAGAAGTCGCCGGTGACGCGCACCCCCTGGGCGTTGGGCGCCCACAGCGTGAACCGGGTGCCGGCCACGCCCTGGTGCTCCATCTCGCGGGCGCCGAGCGCGGTCCACAGCTCCTCGTGCCGGCCCTCCCCGATCAGGTGCAGGTCGAGCTCCCCGAGCGAGGGCAGGAAGCGGTACGGGTCCTGGACCTCGACCTCCCCGTCGGCGTACGCGACGAGGAAGCGGTAGTCGGGCACCTCGGCCAGCGGCAGCAGCCCCGAGAACAGCCCGTCGCCCTCGTCGAGCAGGGGGGTCCGCAGCCCCTTGGCCACCACGGTCACCGACCGCGCGTGCGGGCGCAGTGCCCGGATGGCCACCCCGCCGCGGTGCATCCGGGCGCCGAGCAGGGCGTGCGGGTCGTGGTGGCGGCCTTCGAGGAGGCGGGCGCGCTCCTCCCGGCCCAGGGCGGGGGCGGGCCGCACCGCCCGGCGGCCGGCGGGGGCCCGGCGGGCCGGCGGGGTGCGGGAGCCGGCCGCGGCGGGGCCCTCGGCTGCTGCGGTCGCGGGCGGGGCTGCGGACGGGGACGGCTGACGGGCGGCGCTCACAGGGGTGGCCTCCTCGGGGCTGCGGGGCGGGGGCGGAAGGGGTGCGCGGCGGGGGAACGCCGGTACTGCGGGGCGCACAGGCGGTGCGGGAGAAGCGGGGAGAAGCGGGGAGAAAGGGGAAGCAGGGAGAGCTGGGGAAGCAGAGGGGGGAGACGGGCCGCGGGTGCGCTAAGGCGTGCGCGGGGCGGCCGCCGCGGCGAGCCGGCGGACCGCGGCCAGCGGGACGTGCAGCCAGTCGGGCCGGTGCCGGGCCTCGTACAGCGTCTCGTAGACGGCCTTGTCGGTCTCGAACGCGCGCAACAGCACGGCGTCCTCGCGCGGGTCCCGCCCGGTGGTGGCGGCGTAGCCGGAGCAGAAGGCGTCCCGGCAGGACTCGGCCCAGGCGGGGTCGAAGGGCTGGTGGGAGCGGGCCGCGTAGTCGAAGGAGCGCAGCATCCCGGCGATGTCCTTGACCGCCGGCTCGGGGCGGCGGCGGTCGGCGAGCGGCCGGGCCGGCTCCCCCTCGAAGTCGATGAGGGACCAGTGGCCGCCGGGGGCGCGCAGGGTCTGCCCCAGGTGCAGGTCCCCGTGGATGCGCTGGGCGGGCACCGGCTGCCCGCGGGTCCCGGCGAGGGCGTCGAAGGCAGCCCGCAGCCCGCCCAGGTGCGGGTGCAGTGCGGGCACCTCGCGGGCGGTGGCCGCCAGCCGGGCCGTCATGGCCTGCGCCAGCCGCGCGGTGCGCTCGGGCCCGAGCGAGACGGTGGGCAGGGCCTCGGCGAGGCTGCCGTGCACCTCGGCGGTGGCCCGGCCCAGGGCGTGGGCCTCGGTGGTGAAGGCGTCGCCCGCGCGCAGCCGCCGCAGGGCCAGCTGCCAGCCGTCGTCGGAGTCGCGCAGGAAGGGCTGGAGCACGCCGAGGGTGAGGGGTTCCGAGCCGGGGAGCTCGGCCTCGTACCAGGCGACGGGGGCCGGGACGCGGGCGCAGCCCGCACCGGCCAGGGCTCTGGGCAGTTCCAGGTCGGGGTTGAGCCCGGGGCCGACCCGGCGGAACACCTTGAGGATCAGCGAGTCCCCGTACACCAGGCTGGAGTTGGTCTGCTCCCCGGACAGCGGCCGGGAGGCGGCGGTGGCCGGGATGGCGGCGGCGGGGTCCCGGTCGAAGCGCAGCGGGTGCAGGCTGCCGGGGGTGCGCAACCGTTCCAGCAGCAGGGCCGCGAGCCGGGGGTCCCCGAGCCCCTCGTACACGGTCAGGCCCGCGTACGGGCCGCTCTCGGCGCGGCCGATGAGGGTGGGGGCGAGCGCCGGGGGCAGGGCGGGGCGCAGTCCCAGCAGCAGCTGGTAGCAGTCCTCGTCGATGCCCACCAGCAGGTGCAGCAGGCCGGGGGAGGCGCCGGGCGGCAGCAGTTCCACTGCCGAGACCAGGCGCAGCCGGTGCATCGTGCGCCCCTTGCCCGCGAACCAGCGCTGCCGGGGCAGCCAGGCGCGCAGGAGGGGTTCGAGGGGGCGCAGCGCCCCGGGGGCGGGGTGCGGCCCGGGCGTGCGGCGGCCCGCGGCACGGCTCCGGGCGGAGGAGGCCTCCGACATGGCAATCGCGTCCTTTCCCCGGGCCCGCCAGAATGCGCAGATTGTCCCGGATCACGGCAGTTGCTGTCCGGTCGTGTGCGAGTGTCGGGTCAGGGATGGTCCGTACCGGGACGGCGATTGACCCATTCGCCGCGGAGAGGGTGGAGCAGGAGGGAGCAGCAGGGAGCCGGGAGGGGGCGGGAGGCGGCGGCGGCCGCCTCCGCACCCTCCGGTGCGTCAGGCGCCGGCGCGGGGCCTGCGGGTGCGCTCGGCCCGCAGCCGGAACCAGTAGAAGCCGTGCCCCGCCAGGGTCAGCAGGTACGGCCACTCGCCGACCGGCGGGAAGCGCACCTCACCGGTCAGCTCGACGGGTACCCGGCCTCTGAAGGCCCGCAGGTCCAGCTCGGTGGGCTGGGCGAAGCGGGAGAAGTTGTGCACGCACAGCACGAGGTCGTCCCCGTACTCGCGCAGGAAGGCGAGCACCGCCGGGTTGGAGGAGGGCAGTTCGGTGTACGAGCCCAGGCCGAAGGCGGGGTTCTGCTTGCGGACCTCGATGAGGCGCCGGGTCCAGTGCAGCAGCGAGGAGGGCGAGGTCATCGCCGCCTCCACGTTGGTGACCTGGTAGCCGTGGACCGGGTCCATGATGACCGGCAGGTTCAGCCGTCCCGGGTCGCAGGAGGAGAAGCCGGCGTTGCGGTCGGGGGTCCACTGCATCGGAGTGCGGACCCCGTCGCGGTCGCCCAGCCAGATGTTGTCGCCCATGCCGATCTCGTCCCCGTAGTAGAGGACGGGGGAGCCGGGCAGGGACAGCAGCAGGGCGGTGAACAGCTCGATCTGGTTGCGGTCGTTGTCCAGCAGCGGGGCCAGCCGGCGCCGGATCCCGACGTTGGCCCGCATCCGCGGGTCCTTCGCGTACTCGGCGTACATGTAGTCGCGCTCTTCGTCCGTGACCATTTCGAGGGTGAGCTCGTCGTGGTTGCGCAGGAAGATGCCCCACTGGCAGCCGGAGGGGATGGCGGGGGTCTTGGCGAGGATCTCGGAGACCGGGTGGCGGGACTCCCTGCGCACCGCCATGAAGATCCGCGGCATCACGGGGAAGTGGAACGCCATGTGGCACTCGTCCCCGCCCTTGGAGTAGTCCCCGAAGTAGTCGACCACGTCCTCCGGCCACTGGTTCGCCTCGGCGAGGAGCACGGTGTCGGGGTAGTGCGCGTCGATCTCCTCCCGGACCCGCTTGAGGAAGTCGTGCGTCCGCGGGAGGTTCTCGCAGTTGGTGCCCTCCTCGGCGAAGAGGTACGGGACCGCGTCCAGCCGGAACCCGTCGATGCCGAGGTCCAGCCAGAACTTCAGGGCCGACAGCACCTCCTCCTGGACCGCCGGGTTCTCGTAGTTGAGGTCGGGCTGGTGGGAGAAGAAGCGGTGCCAGTAGTACTGCTTGCGGACCGGGTCGTAGGTCCAGTTGGAGGTCTCCGTGTCCACGAAGATGATCCGGGCGTCCTGGTACTGCTTGTCGTCGTCGGCCCACATGTAGTAGTCGCCGTACGGGCCGTCCGGGTCCGACCGGGACTGCTGGAACCACTCGTGCTGGTCGCTGGTGTGGTTCATGACGAAGTCGATGACCACCCGCATCCCGCGCTGGTGGGCGGCGTCGACGAACTCCACGAAGTCCGCGAGGTCCCCGAACTCGGGCAGTACGGAGGTGTAGTCCGAGACGTCGTAACCGCCGTCGCGCAGCGGGGACTTGAAGAACGGCGGCAGCCAGAGGCAGTCCACGCCCAGCCACTGGAGGTAGTCGAGCTTGGCGGTCAGGCCCTTCAGGTCGCCCACGCCGTCGCCGTTGCTGTCGTGGAAGGACCGGACCAGCACCTCGTAGAAGACCGCCCGCTTGAACCAGTCGGGGTCGCGGTCCTTGGCGGGGGTGTCCTCGAAGGTGTCGTGGACGGGGTCGTTGATCATCATCAGGCGGGTGACCCTCCGGTCGATCCGGTCGACGGGGACGGGCGCAGGGCGGCGAGCACGTGCGCCGGCCGGCGTCCCGGTTCCAGGCGTACGTAGTTCGCCCTGCCCCAGTGGTACGTCTCGCCGGTGAGCTCGTCGCGCACTGCGAGGGACCCGTGCCAGTCGAGGCCGAGTGCCGGCATGTCCAACGAGACGGTCGCCTCCTGGGTGTGGTGCGGGTCCAGGTTGACGACCACCAGTACGGTATTGCGCCCGCCCGGCCCCTCCGCCGCCTTCGAATAGGCGATCACCGCCTCGTTGTCCGTCTCGTGGAAGCGGATGTCGCGCAGCTGCTGGAGCGCCGGGTTGCGGCGGCGCAGCCGGTTCAGCGCGGTGATCAGCGGGGCGATGCTGCGGCCCTCGCGCTCGGCCGCCTCCCAGTCCCGCGGCCGCAGCTCGTACTTCTCCGAGTCGAGGTACTCCTCGCTGCCCTCGCGTAGCGGGGTGTTCTCGCACAGCTCGTAGCCGGCGTAAACACCCCAGGTGGGGGAGAGGGTGGCGGCCAGCACGGCCCGGGCCTCGAAGGCGGGCCGGCCGCCGTGCTGGAGGTACGCGTGCAGGATGTCGGGGGTGTTGACGAAGAAGTTCGGGCGCATCACCGCGGCCGAGTCCTCGTGCGCCAGTTCGGTCACGTACTCCGTCAGCTCCTGCTTGGTGTTGCGCCAGGTGAAGTAGGTGTACGACTGCTGGAAGCCGACGGCGGCCAGCGCCCGCATCATCGCCGGGCGGGTGAAGGCCTCCGCCAGGAAGATGACGTCCGGGTCGGCCTTGTTGACCTCCGAGATCACCCGCTCCCAGAAGACCACCGGCTTGGTGTGCGGATTGTCCACCCGGAAGATGCGCACCCCGTGGTCCATCCAGTACCGCAGGACGCGCACCGTCTCCCGGACCAGCCCGTCCATGTCCCGGTCGAAGTCGATCGGGTAGATGTCCTGGTACTTCTTCGGCGGGTTCTCCGCGTAGGCCACCGTCCCGTCCGGCCGGTGGCGGAACCACTCCGGGTGCTTCTCCACCCACGGGTGGTCCGGGGAGCACTGCAGGGCGAAGTCCAGCGCGATCTCCATCCGCAGGTCCCGGGCGCGGGCCACGAAGCGGTCGAAGTCCTCGATCGTGCCCAGGTCCGGGTGGACCGCGTCGTGCCCGCCCTCCGGGGAGCCGATGGCCCAGGGCACGCCCACGTCGTAACGGCCCGCGGACAGGGAGTTGTTGGGGCCCTTGCGGTGCGACTGCCCGATCGGGTGGATCGGCGGCAGGTAGACCACGTCGAAGCCCATCGCGGCCACGGCGGGCAGGCGTTCGGCAGCCGTGCGGAAGGTGCCGCTCACCGGCGGGCCGTCCTGCGGCACCACCGCCCCCTCGGAGCGCGGGAAGAGCTCGTACCAGGACCCGTACAGGGCCCGGCGCCGCTCCACCACCAGCGGCAGCGGCTTCGAGGCGGTCACCAGCTCCCGGTACGGGCGGGCCGCGAAGGCCGCGTCCACCGCCGGGGTCAGGGCCGCCGCCAGCCGGGCCGCCGCCGGCCGGTCCGGGTCCCGCATCGCGTCGGCCGCCGCGAGCACGTGCTCCCGGCCGTCCTTCTTCGGGATCTTCGCGGCCGCCCGCTCGTACAGCTCGGCGCCCTCGACGAGCACCAGGTCGGCGTCGATCCCCGCGGGGACCTTGATCTGGGCCAGCCGCCGCCAGGTCGCGACCGGGTCGCTCCAGGCCTCGACGGTGTACGTCCACCGGCCCTCGGCGGCGGCACTGATCCGGGCGCCCCAGCGGTCCGTGCCGGGGGCCAGTTCTCGCATGGGTACGGGCGGTTGCAGCCGGCCCTGTGGATTGCGCAGCACGAGATGCGCCGAGACCGCCTCGTGCCCCTCGCGGAACACCGTGGCGCTCACCTCGAACACCTCGTCCACCACCGCTTTCGCGGGCCGAGTGCCGCAGTCGACGGCAGGGCGGACGTCCAGCACGGGAATGCGACCGATCATGAGATCACCTGGGGGTTGTGTCGGGTACCGACAGCAGGGCACGTACGGGTGAAGCCGGTGGCCCGGGGGACGCGGAGCCGGGGGGTGCCGCTCGGTGCGCTGCTCGCTCTGTTTCTAGCCGCTCAGTCGGCGGCAGGGCTGCGGGCATGGCCGCTCCTGTCCGCGTTCACTCGGGTGGCGGGATTGGAGGGGAGTCGGGTGTGCCGTGCGCTCGTACCCGTGGAGCCCTTCCCTCCGCAGGGGGCGGGCAATCCGGCTTCGGTCACCTACTCGAAGGTAGTCCGTGTGCTCCCGGGGGGCGGGGCGCGCGGACATGCCGAGGGCCCGTTCTGCAGGCCTTTTCGGGCGGCCTATGCCCCGGCCCGCAGGGCCGCGCCCGGCCCCCTCGGGCGGGCGCCCCGCCCGCCGGACGGCCCCAGGATTGGCGGCCCCGGATCCTGGAGAGGCTTGCTCGGGTGAAGCCCGGGGGCACAGCGCCGTGCGTCCGCTCCGAACCGCACTTCCCCTGCAAAGGTGGAACACGTGAAGGCCATCCGTCGATTCACCGTGCGCCCCGTCCTGCCGGAACCCCTGCTGCCGCTCCACGACCTCGCGCGCAACCTGCGCTGGTCCTGGCACGCGGAAACGAGAGAACTCTTCCAATCCGTCGACCGGGAGGGGTGGCAGCGCGCGGGCGGCGACCCCGTCCGCCTGCTCGGCTCCGTCTCCGCCGACCGGCTCGCCGAACTGGCCCGGGACCGCCGCTTCCTGCGCCGCCTCGCGGCCGCCGCCGCCGACCTCGACGACTACCTGGGCGGCGAACGCTGGTACCAGGCCCACGAGGACCCCGCCCGCCTGCCCGCAGCCATCGCCTACTTCTCCCCCGAATTCGGCATCACCGCCGCCCTGCCCCAGTACTCCGGAGGTCTCGGCATCCTCGCCGGCGACCACCTCAAGGCCGCCAGCGACCTCGGCGTCCCCCTGATCGGCGTCGGCCTGCTCTACCGGCACGGCTACTTCCGCCAGAGCCTGTCCCGCGAGGGCTGGCAGCAGGAGCACTACCCGGTGCTCGACCCCAACGAGCTGCCCCTCGCCCTGCTGCGCCGCGCCGACGGCGCCCCCGTGCGCATCAGCCTCACCCTGCCCGCCGGGCGCGCCCTGCACGCCCACGTCTGGCAGGCCCGCGTGGGCCGCGTACCCCTGCTGCTCCTCGACTCGGACGTGGAGGACAACGACTCCGCCGCCCGCGAGGTGACCGACCGGCTCTACGGGGGCGGCAGCGACCACCGGCTGCTCCAGGAGATGCTGCTCGGCATCGGCGGGGTGCGCGCCGTACGCGAGTACTGCGCGCTCACCGGCCACCCGGCCCCCGAGGTCTTCCACACCAACGAGGGCCACGCGGGCTTCCTCGGGCTGGAGCGCATAAGGGAACTGGAGGGGGAGGGCCTCGGCTTCGAGGCCGCCGTCGAGGCCGTCCGCGCCGGGACGGTGTTCACCACCCACACCCCCGTGCCCGCCGGCATCGACCGCTTCGACCGCTCCCTGGTCGCCCGGCACTTCGGCGAGGGCGGCGAACTCGCCGGGATCCCCGTCGAACGCATCCTGGAACTGGGCCGGGAGACCTACCCCGGCGGCGACCCCGGCGTCTTCAACATGGCCGTCATGGGACTGCGCCTGGCCCAGCGGGCCAACGGGGTCTCCACCCTGCACGGGGCCGTCAGCCGCGAGATGTTCGCCGGCCTGTGGCCCGGGTTCGACCCCGCGGACGTCCCCATCACCTCCGTCACCAACGGGGTCCACGCCCCGACCTGGGTGGCCCCCGAGGTGGTCCGCCTCGGCGCCCGCCAGATCGGGGCCGGCCGCACCGAGGACGCCCTGTCCGTCGGCGGCTCCCCGCGCTGGGACGCCGTGGCCGACATCCCCGACCACGAGATCTGGGACCTGCGCCGGGTCCTGCGCGAACAGCTCGTGCAGGAGGTCCGCGAGCGGCTGCGCGCCTCCTGGCGCCAGCGCGGGGCCGGGGCCGCCGAGCTGGGCTGGATCGAGGGGGTGCTCGACCCCGACGTGCTCACCATCGGCTTCGCCCGCCGGGTGCCCTCGTACAAGCGGCTCACCCTCATGCTGCGCGACCCGGAGCGGCTGCGCCGGCTGCTGCTGGACCCGGACCGGCCCGTGCAGATCGTGGTCGCGGGCAAGGCGCACCCCGCCGACGACGGGGGCAAGCGGCTGGTCCAGGAGCTGGTGCGGTTCGCGGACGATCCGCGGGTGCGCCACCGGATCGTCTTCCTGCCCGACTACGGCATGGCCATGGCCCAGAAGCTCTACCCGGGCTGCGACGTCTGGCTGAACAACCCGCTGCGCCCGCTGGAGGCCTGCGGCACCAGCGGGATGAAGGCCGCCCTGAACGGCTGCCTCAACCTGTCCGTGCTGGACGGCTGGTGGGACGAGTGGTTCGAGCCGGACTTCGGCTGGGCCATCCCCACGGCCGACGGGCACGGCACGGACGAGGACCGCCGGGACGACGCCGAGGCCGCGGCCCTGTACGAGCTGATCGAGCAGCGGGTCGCCCCCCGGTTCTACGACCGGGCCGGCGCGGCCGCCCTGCCCGCCCGCTGGATCGAGATGGTGCGCCGGACCCTGGTCTCGCTGGGGCCCAAGGTGCTGGCGGGCCGGATGGTGCGCGAGTACGTGGAGCGGCTGTACGCGCCCGCGGCGCTCGCCCACCGGGCCCTGGACCCGGAGGCGGCCCGCGGGCTCGCCGCCTGGAAGGCCCGGGTGCGGGCCGCCTGGCCGCAGGTGGCGGTGCACCACGTGGAAGCGGGTGCGGCGGCTGCGGCGGCCGCGGCCCCCGGTGCGGTCAACGGCACCGCCGAGCTGGGCGGCACCCTGACCCTGCGGGTGCAGGTGGCCCTCGACGCGCTGGCCCCGGAGGAGGTGGAGGTGCAGGCCGTGGCGGGCCGGGTGGACGCGCAGGACGTGATCGCGGACGCCCGCACCTTCCCGCTGAAGCCCGCCTCCGGGCCGGACCTGGAGGGCCGATGGCTGTACGAGGGCCCGCTCGCCCTCGACCGCACCGGGCCCTTCGGGTACACCGTGCGGGTCCTGCCCGCGCACCCGCTGCTGGCGAGCCCGGCCGAGCTGGGCCTGGTCGCCGCCCCGCCGGACGGGAGCGGGGACGGGCCGGGCGTGGTGCTGAGGTAGCGCTGCGCGGCGCCGTGCGCGCGAACGGCCCGGGGACTCGGATCCCCGGGCCGTTCCTCTGCTGCCGTGTGCTCCTGCTGGTGGCGCCGCCCTCTTAGAAGGTCAGCTTCCAGCTGTTGATGTAGCCCGTGTCCAGGGACGCGGCGTCACGGACCCGGAGCTTCCAGGTGCCCTGGGCCGCCTCGGAGGAGGCGTTCACCGTGAAGGACTGCACGATGTTGTCCGCGCTGCCGCCGGTGCGGTTGCGCAGGTTGTACACCGAGCCGTCGGGGGCCACGAGGTCCACGACCAGGTCACCGACGTACGTGTGGACGATGTTGACGTCCACCTTCAGCGCGGCCGGGGCGTTGCCGGTGCGCGTGACGTTGATCGGGGACTCCACGGTCGCGTTGTCGCTGATCGTGTAGTCGGTCGTGTTCTCGAAGACGTTCGGCTGGGTGGTGCCGACGGTCCACGGGAAGGAGGCGGTCCCGGTCTGGTTGGCCGAGTCCGTCACCGTGACGGTCGCGCTGTAGGTGCCGGCGGTGTTCGCCGTACCCGTGATCAGACCCGTGGAGGAGTTGATCGACAGGCCGGTGGGCAGGCCGGAGGCGGCGTAGCTGAGCGCACCGGCGTTGCTGCTGCTGGCCTGGACCTGCAGGTTCACGGCGCTGCCGGTGACGGTGCTCTGCGGGCCGGGGTTGGTGACCGTGACCCCGTTGGGGATGCGGGCGCCGACGTTCACGCCCGCCCAGGCGTTCGCCACGTTGTTGTACGTGACCGAGCCCTGGCCGTACAGGTCGGCCGCGGCCTTCAGGGTCTGGACCCGGGCGTCCGCGTAGTTGGTGTTGGACTTGAAGTAGCCCACGGTCAGTGCGCGGAACCAGATCTTCTCGGCGGCGGCGCGGCCGATCGCGGTCACCGGCAGGCCGTCGGAGGTCGGCGAGTCGTAGCTCACGCCGTTGACGACCTTCTGGCCGCTGCCCTCGGAGGCCAGGTAGAACCAGTGGTTGGCCGGGCCCGAGGAGTAGTGGACGTCGATGCTGCCGATGCCCGAGTACCAGGCGTCCTTGGAGGAGCCGTCCCTGCTCGGCTTGTCCATGTAGCGCAGCGGGGTGCCGTTGCCGCGGATGTCGATCTTCTCGCCGACCAGGTAGTCGCCGACGTCCTGCGGGTTGTTGGCGTAGAACTCGACGGCCGCCGCCATGATGTCGGAGGTCGCCTCGTTCAGGCCGCCGGACTCACCGCTGTAGGTCATGTTGCCGGTGACCGAGGTGAGGCCGTGGGTCATCTCGTGGGCGGCCACGTCGATGGAGGTCAGCGGCTTGGCGTTGCCTTCGCCGTCTCCGTACGTCATGCAGAAGCAGGAGTCCTGCCAGAAGGCGTTCACGTAGTTGTTGCCGTAGTGCACGCGGGTGTACGGGGACACTCCGTCGTTGCGCAGGCCGTTGCGGCCGTGCACGTTCTTGTAGTAGTCCCAGGTCAGCGCGGCGCCGTAGTGGGCGTCGGCGGCCGCGGTCTCCAGGTTGGACGGCAGGCCGTTGCCCCAGACGTCGTCCGGGCCGGAGAAGAGGGTCCCGGTGCCGGAGGTGCCGCGGTTGAGGTTGTACGTCTTGTGGTTGCCGCGGGTGGCGTCGGTCAGGTTGTAGGTGCTGCCCGACTGCGAGGTGCCGAGGGTGACCTGGCCGGTGTACATGGTGTTGCCGGTGCCGGTCTCGACGCCCTGCCACTCGGCGATCTTCGCGCCGGTCTCGGCGTGCGTGATCACGTGCAGTTCGTTGGGGGTGCCGTCGTGCTGGAGTCCGCCGACCACCGTCTCGAAGGCGAGGACCGGGGTGCCGTCGGCGGCCCAGATCACCTTGCGGGCGGCGCGGGAGGCCTTGGTGTCCTTCGAGCCCTCGGCCTTCGCGGCGGCCAGCGCCTGCTTCTCGGCGGCGGCCGGGGCCACCGACGGGCTGAGGTCGGCGACCGCGATGCTGCGCTGGGTGGCCTTGGTGACCGACTGGGTCACCCCGTCCTTGGCGTGGACGGTCAGGTCGCCGCCGAGGACGGGCAGGCCGTTGAAGGTCCGCTCGTAGGTCGTGTGGGTGGTGCCGTCCGCGTCCTTGGCGACATCGCGGACGACGAGCTTCTCGCCGCCGGCCAGCCGCAGCTGCTTGGCGGCGGCCGCGGTGCCGGCCGAGGCCTCGGCTATGAGCGAGGCGCGCTGGGACGGGGTGAGCTTGACCGTTGCCTTGCCCGGGTTGGGCTTCGGCGCCGCGACGGCGGCCTGCGACGCGGTGGCGTCGGCGGTGGCCGTACCGGTCTGGATGCCGACGGCAAGCATGGCTGCGGCGGCAACGAGGGCGCCGGCGGCGGTGGCGCGCCGCTGGGGGGTGGCTCTCAACGCAGACTCCTTCTGCAAGGGGGGTTCGGCAGGCTGGGTGGGCCGCCGGGCAGAGCGAGGGCGGTGCGTGGAACGGAGTGAAGAGTGCCACCCGAGATGTCGTATGTCAGGGCCGCGTCAAATGATTGGCCGGAAACGGTTCGTTGTCCGAAGATGCATGTCCGCTATACGAACAATTCACCTTCATGTGAGAAGGGTCGTTCCGCTATCCGGAATGAGAGGTACCGCCCGTTAACGAACGTGCAACGAGGGATCTCGTTCGCGTAAACGGCGATTACCGTACGGGTGTTTGTCGTACTGTTTCCCGGTGCATCGGCAGCACGTCGCCGGGGGAAGCGACGAGCGTGCCGCACGGCCGACCAATCAACGTGCCAGGGGGGCCCATGAGGCATGTTCACCTTCCCGCTCCACGAGTGGCCAGATCAGGACCTGTGTCAGAAGTGAACCGCCGAGGCCTCGCCGACAAGGCCCGCTGGTACCTGCCCGCCGCGCTGACCGCCGACTTCATCGGAGCGGGCATACCGGTGGCCCTGGTCTTCGACGCCGCGCGCCAGGCGCGCCCGCTGTACTGCGCCCTCGGCGCCGCCCTGGCGTGGACCGGAGTGCAGGCGCTGCGCCGCCGCTACGCCGCGCGTTCGCTGGGCGAATCCCGCGGGGTGCTGCCCGTACTCCACGACTGGCTGATTCTGATCGGTGTCCTCGCCGTGGCCCGGGCCGCCACCGACGAGAGCACCCCGCGGCTGGCCGCCCTGGGCGCCCTCGTCCCGGCCCTCCTGATCACCGTCGCCTGCCACAAGCTCACCTACCGGCACCTGAGCGCCGCCCGCCGCGAGGCCCAGGCCGTCAGCCGGGTCCTGGTCGTGGCCGAGCCCGGCGCCGCCGAGAGCGTCATCGGCCACCTCGCCGCCCGCACCGACCACCCGTACGTCGTCGTCGGCGTCATCCCGGTCGGTACGGGCGCCCTCACCAGCGGGGTCCCCGAGGCCGCGCGGATCGCCGCCGAGATGCCCGAGGCCCTCGCCGGGGACTCCGACGCCGTCCTCGCGGCCGTCTCCCAGTACCACGCGGACCTCGTCCTGGTCGCGCCCGGAGCCCGGATCGCCGGGGAGCGGCTGCGCCGGGTCGCCTGGGCCCTGCACGACGCCGGGCTGGAGCTCGCCGTCTTCCCCGGGCTCGTCGAGGTCTCGCCCAAGCGGCTGGAGACCCTCTCCGCGGGCGGCCTCGCCGTGCTCCGCGTGGCCCCGCCGGTCAGCCGCGGGGTGCAGCCGGTGCTCAAGACCCTGCTGGACCGGGTCGGCGCCGGGCTCGGGCTGCTCGTCCTCGCCCCCGTCTTCCTCGCCATCGTCGCCGCCATCCGCTTCGGCTCCGCCGGCCCCGCCTTCTACCGCCAGCAGCGCATCGGCCGCGGCGGCGCGCCCTTCACCATGTGGAAGTTCCGCACGATGGTCGTCGACGCGGACCGGCTCAAGACCGAGCTCGCGGGCGCCAACGAGAACGACGGGCACATGTTCAAGATGCGCCGCGACCCCCGGGTCACGGCCGCCGGCCGGCTGCTGCGCCGCACCTCGCTGGACGAGCTGCCCCAGCTGATCAACGTGCTCGTCGGCGACATGTCCCTGGTCGGCCCGCGGCCGCCGCTGCCCGAGGAGGTGGCGGAGTACGACGAGGTCGAGCTCCGGCGGCTCACCGTGCGCCCCGGCATGACCGGGCTGTGGCAGATCAGCGGCCGCTCGGACCTCTCCTGGGACGAGACCATCCAGCTCGACCTCCAGTACGTCGACAACTGGTCCTTCACCAGCGACGTCGACGTGGTGGCCCGTACGTTCCGCGCCGTCGTCGACGGCCGCGGAGCGTACTGAGAGGCCCTGCCCGTGAGATCAGCCCTGCTCGCGCCACCACCGGTAGGTGGCCTCGATCCCGTCCCGCAGCGGGACCGCGGGCTTCCAGCCCAGGGAGGTCAGGCGCGTGACGTCCAGCAGCTTGCGGGGGGTGCCGTCCGGCTTCCCGGTGTCCCAGGCCAGCCGGCCGCGGAAGCCGGTCACGTCGGCGACGGTCTCCGCGAGCTCCCGGATGGTCAGGTCCTCACCGCAGCCGATGTTCACCGGCTCGTCCCCGTCGTAGGAGCCCAGCAGCACCAGGCAGGCCGCCGCCAGGTCGTCCACGTGCAGGAACTCCCGGCGCGGGGTGCCCGAGCCCCACAGCACCACCTCGTCGCGCCCCTCCGCCGCCGCCTCGTGGAAGCGCCGGATGAGCGCCGGCAGCACGTGCGAGGTCTCCAGGTCGAAGTTGTCGCCCGGACCGTAGAGGTTCGTCGGCATGGCCGAGATGTACGAGGCCCCGTACTGCTTGCGGTACGACTGGATCTGGACGATGCCGGCGATCTTGGCCAGTGCGTAGGCCTCGTTCGTCGGCTCCAGCGGCCCGGTCAGCAGCGAGTCCTCGCTGATCGGCTGCGGGGCCAGCTTCGGGTAGATGCACGAGGACCCGAGGAACAGCAGCCGGCCGACCCCGGCGGCGTGCGCCCCGGCGATCACGCTCAGCTGGATCTTGAGGTTGTCCTCCAGGAACTGCACCGGGTAGGTGCTGTTCGCCATGATGCCGCCGACCTTGGCGGCGGCGAGGACCACGGCGTCCGGCCGGGTGTCCTGGAGGAAGGCCGCGGTCGCGGCGGCGTCGCGGAGGTCGAGCTCCGCCCGGGTGCGGGTGATGACCTCGTGGCCCTCGGCGGTCAGCCGCCGGGCGACCGCGGATCCCACGAGGCCGCGGTGGCCCGCGACGAAGACGCGGGCATGCGTGGGCAGGTACGGCAGCGATGCAGTCATAGACCGGATCATGCCAGGCCCGCTCCGACCGCTGGGGACGAACCCCGCAATTCTGTACGAACCACACACTCTCCCTGGGGGAACCGCCCATGAGCAAGACAGCGCTGATCACCGGAGTCACCGGGCAGGACGGCTCGTACCTCGCCGAACTGCTGCTCTCCAAGGGCTACACGGTGCACGGTCTCGTGCGGCGGTCGTCCAGCTTCAACACCGAGCGCATCGACCACGTCTACCAGGACCCGCAGACGGCCAACCGCTCCTTCGTGCTGCACCACGCGGATCTGTCCGACGGCGTGGCCCTCGTGAACCTGCTGCGCGACATCCAGCCCGACGAGGTCTACAACCTCGGCGCCCAGTCCCACGTCCGCGTCTCCTTCGACGCCCCGCTCTACACGGGCGACGTGACCGGCCTCGGCGCCCTGCGCCTGCTGGAGGCCATCCGCGCCTCGGGCGTCGACACCCGCATCTACCAGGCCTCGTCCTCGGAGATGTTCGGCGCCACCCCGCCGCCGCAGAACGAGGCGACCCCCTTCCACCCGCGCAGCCCGTACGGCGCCGCGAAGGTCTTCGCGTACTGGGCCACGGTGAACTACCGCGAGGCCTACGACATGTTCGCGGTCAACGGGATCCTCTTCAACCACGAGTCCCCCCGCCGCGGCGAGACCTTCGTGACCCGCAAGATCACCCGCGCCGTGGCCCGGATCAAGCACGGCCTCCAGGACAAGCTCTACCTCGGCAACCTCGACGCCGTCCGCGACTGGGGCTACGCCCCCGAGTACGTGGACGCGATGTGGCGGATGCTCCAGCAGGACGAGCCGACCGACTACGTGGTCGCCACCGGCGTGCCCGCCACCGTCCGCCAGTTCCTGGAGTCCTCCTTCGCCCACGCGGGCCTGGACTGGAACGAGCACGTGCTCTACGACGCCAAGTACGAGCGCCCCAGCGAGGTCGACGCACTCATCGGCGACGCGGGCAAGGCCCGTGACCTGCTCGGCTGGAAGCCGACGGTCCTGGTGGACGAACTGGCGCAGATCATGGTCGACGCGGACCTCAAGCAGGTGGCGGACCAGTTGGCCGGGGTCGCCGTACGGATCGACCGCTGACCCCCTAGAGTTTGGGCATGTTCCGGTCACCGTCTCCCGGTGGTGGCTGGAACGTGTCGCCATATGTCCGCAGTACACCGATTCGCTCGTGCCCCTTGGTATGCAATGGGTCAAGCGGGGTGACCGGGCCCTCCCCTGAGCCCTACTCTGCGCCAGTACATATGGCTGTTCGTCGATTTCCAGCCATTCAGAAACCGGGCACTGTGCCCTGGGGGGCTCATGCGTAGATCCAGAGGGCTGACCGCAGCCCTCGTCCTCTCCCTCGCCGGCGCCGGCACCGGCATCGGCATCATGGTGATGCCGGAGGCTTCCGCCATCACCTCGCCGGTGGCCTTCACCGCCGACGACCTGCCCACCTGGCAGCCCAACGGCATCGTCTTCGCGATGGCCGAGGCCGCGGGCACCGTCTTCGCGGGCGGCACCTTCTCGGAGGTGGCCCCGCCCGAGGGCGGCGCCGGCACCGCGCAGGACGCCGTGAACTTCGTGGCGCTCGACGCCGCGACCGGCGCCCCGACCGCCTGCAAGCTCTCCTTCACCGTCGGAGAGGGCACCGCCACCGTGCGCGCCCTGAAGGTGTCCGAGGACGAGAAGACGCTCTACGCGGGCGGCTACTTCGGCGCGGTCAACGGCACGCCGGTCAGCAGCGTCGCCGCGATCGACATAGCCAGCTGCACCCCCAAGGCCGACTTCCACCCGGCCTTCCCCGCCACGGTCCGCGCGCTCGCCCTCGGCGGCGGCTCGCTCTACGCCGCCGGCGACTTCGGCTTCGTCGAGGGCCAGACCCGCGAGCGGTTCGCCGCGGTCGACGCCGCGACCGGCGCCCTGAAGCCCTTCACCGCCAACGCGGACGAGCCGGGCCGGGCCGTCGAGGTCACCCCCGACGGCAAGAACGTGATCATCGGCGGCGACTTCTTCCAGGTCAACGGTGCGAACTCGCACGCCCTCGCCGTGGTCAAGGCCGACACCGGGCAGCTCACCAAGGCCTACCCGAACGGCTTCTTCCCGACCAACTCCGTCGTCAAGCACATCGCCACCGACGAGGAGGGCGGCTTCTACACCGGCAACGAGGGCTCCGGCGGCGGCGTCTTCGACGGCCGCGCCGCGCTGAACCTCAGCGACTTCACCGAGAAGTGGCGCGACCGCTGCCTGGGCGCCACCCAGTACGTCCTCCCCTACCAGGGCGTCCTGTACAGCTCCTCGCACGCGCACGACTGCTCGACCGAGCTGGAGTTCCCCGACGGCAAGCGCCACTTCCTGCTCGCGCAGCCCACCAACCACACCGGCGCAGCCCCCGCGCCCGTGGGCGGCTACGTGCGCGGCCCCGGCAAGCTCGGCTGGCACCCCACCGCCAACGACGGCATCGGCGAGGGCATCGGCCCGCGCGTGATGAGCATCTCGGAGAAGAACGGCGTCAAGTACATGTGGGTCGGCGGTGAGTTCACGCTGATCAACGGCAAGGCCCAGCAGGCCCTGACCCGCTTCGCCTCCACCGGCGACGTCGGCGCGCCCACCGTCCCGCTCGCCAGCGCGTCCAGCGTCAAGCCCGGTGAGGTCCAGGTCCGCTGGCGCACCAGCTACGACGCCGACGACAGCAAGCTGACGTACCGCATCTACCGCAACGGCTCGGCGACCCCGATCGCCACCGTCACGGCCTCCTCGCTGGAGTGGGAGCGCCCGCAGGCCTCCTGGAACGACACCACCGTCCAGGCCGGCCAGTCCTACACCTACCGGGTGCGCGCCACCGACGCCGCGGGCAACGCCAGCGCGCTGTCCTCGACCGCCTCGGTCACCGTCCCCGGCTCGGTCCAGACGTACCCGAACCAGGTGCGCGCCGACGGCGCCAACCTGTACTGGCGCTACGACGACCTGGTCCACCCGTACGTCGCGGACTCCTCGGCCGCCGGCAACCACAGCGGCATCCACCTGAACGCGCCCACCCTGCGCCAGGCCCCCGGCGCGGTCACCGGAGCCAGCACGGCCCTCGGCTTCAACGGCACCAGCCAGCAGGTGTACAGCGACCGCCGCACCGGCGTCGGCAGCACGTACACGCTGGAGACCTGGTTCAAGACCAGCACCACGCGCGGCGGCAAGCTGATCGGTTTCGGGAACAACACCACCCGCAACAGCAGCTCGTACGACAAGCAGATCTACATGACCAACTCCGGTCGTCTGATCTTCGGCGTGTACAACGGCTCCACCCGCACCGTCTCCTCCGGCCTCGGCCTGTTCGACCCGTCGTACAACGACAACAAGTGGCACCACGTGGTCGCCACCCAGGGTCCCTCGGGCATGGCGCTGTACGTGGACGGCCAGCTCAGGGGCACCCTGGGCAGCGCCACCACGCACAACGACTACCCCGGCTACTGGCACGTCGGCGGCGACAACCTGTCCAGCTGGCCGAGCCGCCCGACGAGCAACTTCTTCGCCGGGCAGATCGACGAGACGGCCGTCTACCCGACCGTGCTCACCCAGGCCCAGGTCCAGAACCACTACAACCTGGCGAAGGCCCCCTCCGAGTCGGTCTCCAAGGTCACCCCGACCGAGGACACCTACGTCAACCAGGGTGCCCCGAGCGCGTCCTACGGCACGTCCACCTCGATGGCCGTCCGCGGCAGCGGCTCGCTCTACCAGTCGTACCTGCGCTTCAACCTCCCGGCCGCCCCGGCGGGCCAGGTGCTGAAGAGCGCGTCCCTGCAGTTCAAGACCTCCACGGCGGCGAACTCCGGCACGGTGGACACCGTCTCGGTGGTCCCGTTCGACGCGGCCTGGAGCGGTACGACCACCTACAACACCCGCCCGGCGGTCGGCACCGGGGCCATCGGCTCCGTCGCCGGGGTCGCCGAGGGCTCGGCCGTCCACAGCGTGGACCTGGACAAGGCGGCCGTCTCGGCGGCGCTCGGCACCACCGGGTACAGCCTCGCCCTGGTCAGCAACGGCACCGACCCGCTGTGGCTCTGGTCCTCGGAGTCCACCGCCTCGGAGGCCGCGCCGCAGCTCGTCCTCACCTTCGGACCGCAGTAACAGCGGACCGGTGAACCACAGGTGCGGGGCCCGGCCTCACCGGCGGGCCCCGCACCCGTACCCCCTCCGAATGACCCAGTACCACTGGAGCCACCTGATGCGTCCCCTGAACCGGCGCTCCGCGGCCGCGGCCCTGCTCGCCGCCGCCCTCACCCTCACCGCCTGCAGCTCCGGCGACGACGCGAAGGAGCAGGTGTCCGGAGCGCACGCGGCGGCCCCGTCCGCCGTCGCGGAACCGGGCACGGACGCCTCCGCGAACCCGCCCGCCAGGACCGCGCCCCCGGCCGCCAAGCCCAGCGGCCCGGTCGTGGACGACGGCGCGCTCAAGCCGGTCACCGGCACCTTCACGGACGAGGAGCGCGAGTACCTCAGCGGCCGCGTCCCGGAGAAGACCGACCCGGCGGCCGTCCTGCAGACCGGCCAGGAGGCCTGCCAGCGGGTGGCCCGGACGGCGAAGCGGGACAAGGACGCCGCCACCGCGTCGATCATCGCGGGCGAGATCCCCGTGGCGAAGGCCGCCATCCCGCACCTGTGCCCGGAGCTGAAGCCGGTCCTCGCGGACGCGGAGAAGGGCTTCACCGACGGCGTGCTCAAGGACCCGGAGCCGGGCAGCTACCGCGCCCTGACCCCGGGCCCGGACTGCACCTGGCAGGCCAAGGGCAGCGGCGGCAAGAGCCTGGCCGCCGGCCCGGAGCTCGGCGCCAAGGCCGGGGACCGGATCGTCGCCAAGATCCCCTCGGGGACCGCGGAGTTCACCTCCACGGGCTGCTACGCCTGGGTCCCCGTCTACTGACGGCGGTACGTACGGGCGGCCGCGCGCACGTACCCGCAGACCGGCCCCGCACGCGCCAGGCGCGTGCGGGGCCGCGTCGTGTGCGGGGTGCGCGTCCGCTACGGCAGGAGCCTCCCGTAGACCCCCAGCAGGGTGTCCAGCACCGCGTCCATCGAGAAGGACTCCGCGGCCAGCTTGCGGGCGGCCGCCGAGGCGCCGCCGTTCTCCTGCGGGTCCAGCAGCTCCCGCACGGCCGCGGCCACCCCCGCCGGACCCGGCTCCACCGCCCGGCCCGCGCCCGCCGCGGCGATGTCCTTCGCGAGGCCGTTGGAGTGCGTCACCACCGCGGGCACGCCCACCGACAGGGCCTCCAGCACCGACATGGGGAAGGGCTCGTCCACCGACGGCAGCACGTACACGTGCGCCCGCCGCAGCTCCTCCAGCACCCGCTCCCCGGACAGCGCCCCCGGTACCTCGAAGCGGTCCCCGAGCCCGAGCTCCGCGATCCGCCGGTCCACGGCCGCCCGCTCGCCCTCGTCGGGCCCGGCCAGCACGAACCGCGCGTCCGGGTGCGTCCCGAGCACCTCCGCGGCCGCGTCCACGAAGTCCACCGGCCGCTTGCGGGCCTGGAGCCGGGCGGCGTACAGGATCCGCGGCGGTCCGGACAGCGGCGGCCGCTCCTCCTGCGCCGGGGTGCCGTTGACCAGCCGTACCGCGCTCTCCAGCGGACGGCCCACCACGGCGTCCAGACCGGTCCGCTCGTGCGGGGTCAGGTACAGCACCGCGCCGGCGCCGCGCAGCACCCGGCGCACGGCCAGCGCGTCCAGCACCTTCGCCAGCAGCCGGTCGCTGGGGTCCACCATCCCGTGGGTCTGGAGCACCAGCGGCTTCCCGGCCCGCAGCGCCGCCAGCGCCACCGGCAGGGTCACCAGGTCCCGGGCCAGGTGCACGTGGACCAGGTCGGCGTCGCGCACCAGCCTCCCGGCCTGCGCGAGCAGGGCCGGGGAGGTCATCCCGCTGAACCCGAGCGGCAGCAGCCGGCGGGCCGGGTACAGCCGGGCCGGCACCCCCTCCACCCCGGTGGGCCACGGGTCCCCGAAACCCTCCCCGAGGGCCAGCAGACCGGCCTGGTGGCCGCGCGCCCGCAGCCCCTTGGAGAGGTTCAGGGCCACCCGCACCGGCCCCCCGAAGGCATGGGTGGGGGAGTGCAGGGTGACGGCGTGCAGGACTCTCACTTCGGCTCCTCCACGGGGCGGCGGCTGCCGTCCGCCGTCTGCAGGGTCAGTTCGGGCAGGTCCTTGTGGACCACGGAGCCGGCCCCGGCGACCGCGTGGCGGCCGACGGTGACACCGGCCAGGACGGTGGCGCGGGTGGCGATCCAGGCCCCGTCCGCCACCGTGATGGGCGCGTTGCGGTACCGGAAGTCGGCGGCCCGGTGGTCGTGGCTGCCGGTGCACAGCAGCGCCTCCTGCGAGACGCAGACGTGCGCGCCGATCACGACCGGCTCCAGGTTCAGCAGCCAGGCGCCCTCGCCGATCCACGTGTGGTCGCCGACGGTCAGCTTCCAGGGCCACAGCACCCGCACCCGGTGCCGGATCAGCACGCCGGTGCCGATCTGCGCCCCGAAGGCGCGCAGCAGCGAGACCCGCAGCCGGGCCGGGCAGAACCAGGCCATGAAGACGGTGTTCATCACGGCGAACCACAGGGCCTGTACGAGCAGCCCGCGGCCCTTGTCGTAGCCGGCCAGCGTGAAGGCCGGGAGATTGCGCATCGTTACCCCCACTGGCACCGCCCCGGGCGCCGACCGCTCACATTATCGGTTTACGGCGCACTAGACTGCGGCGGAACTCAAGGCACGGGGCGGGAGCACGGTGGCAACGGACACACACACGCCGGCGGCCGGACCCGCGCCCGCACCGGGCCCCGGGACTTCCGCAGCCGCCGCCGGGCCCGCGGCCGACCCCGCGCTCCAGTGGGGGCGGGTCACCACCCCGCGGACCCTGCTCTCGCGCGCCCTGTCCGTCCCCCTGGCCCTCGGCTTCACCGTCTTCCTGCCGCTGATGGTCGCCGTACAGACCGGCGGCGGAGCCAAGGACGGCGCCTTCTACCTCCAGCTCGCCCTCACCATGTACGCCGGCGCCCGGCTCTCGGCGATGGTCCTCACCAGCCGCCGCAAGCTCCTCCAGGGCTCCTTCTGGCTGTTCGTGTACATGGCCCTCGGCGTGGCCCCGCTCGCCCAGGCGGTCCTCGGGCAGGTCCCGACCCCCGTGGTCGGCCCGCGCACCGACCTCACCCAGGCCATCGCGCTGATCCTGCTCGGCTGCATCTGCTTCGACGTGGGCGCCCTGCTCGCCCGCCACCGGCCGGTGCGGCGCACCCGCAGCGGCCCGGCGGAGGTCCGACCGGTGATGGTGCACAAGCGCCGGCTCCAGCTGCTCACCGTGTTCGCTTTCCTGTGCAGCGCCGTCTTCGTGATGAAGCTGGGCGGGCCCGCGGTCTTCTTCAGCAGCCGCCAGGAGATCATCGCCGGCATCGCGGAGGCGGGCGTCTCGGCCGACGACGGCCAGGCCGGGCAGGCCTTCCTGCGCGGGTTCGGCACCGTACCCGCCCTGCTGGCCCTGCTGATCTACACCCGCTGGATGGTCACCTCCACCCGGGCCCGCCGCACCCCCTCGGTGATCGCCACCTGGGCCGCGCTCGCCGCGCTCAACCTGGTGGTCAACAACCCGATCTCGAACCCGCGCTACTGGTTCCTCACGGTCATGTTCGCCCTGCTCTTCACCGTCTTCCCGGTGAGCGCGGCGATGTACCGGGTCGCCCTGTCCATGGGCGTGATCGTGGCCCTGGTGATCTTCCCCTTCGCGGACCGCTTCCGGTACGACGAGAAGAACTACAAGCCGGTCGAGACCACGTCCGTCCTGGAGCCGATGGCCCTCAAGGACTACGACCAGGTCGGCATGTTCGCCAACACCATCACCTTCGTCGAGTCCGGCCCCGGCCACTTCTACGGGCGCCAGCTCGCCGGGTCGGTGTTCTTCGCCGTACCCCGCTCGGTCTGGTCCTCCAAGCCCCGCGACACCGGCGTGATGGTCGGCCAGTGGATGGGCACTGTCAACACCAACCTCTCCTCCCCGATCTGGGCGGAGCTGTGGATCGACTTCGGCCCGGTCGGCATGTCCGGCGGGCTGCTCGGGCTCGGCTACGCGGCGGCCCGGGTGGACCGCCGCTACGCCAAGCGCGCCACCCGGCGCTCACCGCCGGGCAGCCTGATCTCGGTGGTGGTCCCGCTGGTGGCGGGCTACTCCTTCATCCTGCTGCGCGGCCCGCTGCTCCAGGCCTCAGGCCGGGTGGCGATCGCGATGATCTGCCTGGCCCTCGTCGCCACCTACCGCACGGACCGCCGCCAGATGCTCCGCTGAGCCCCCGTCCGGCTCCGCCGGGCCCGCGGGCACGCGCAGCCGGGCCACGCGGGTCCAGGCGGCCAGCGCCTTGAGGGCGGAGCCCGCGGCCAGGCCCCAGGCGGCGCCCGCGGCGCCCGCGAGGGCGTAGCCGGCCAGCAGCAGGGCCACCGAGACCAGGGAGAAGACCACCTGTACGGACAGGGTGGCCTTCGGCGCGAGGACGCGCAGGGTGAGCAGGGCGCAGGTGCCCAGGCCCATGGCCGCGTACTGCGCCCCGGTCGCGGGCAGCAGGGCGGCGGCGGAGGCCCAGGTGTCGCCGAGCAGCTCGCGGCCGAGGCCGGCGGGCAGGGTGTACAGGGCAGCAGCCCAGCCCGCGCCGACCGCGGCCAGGACCAGCCCCAGCGCGCCGGTGGCGCGGACCACCCGGCGCTTGCCGCCCAGCCTGCCGAGGAACGGCGGGCCGAAGGCGTTCGCGGAGTTGAACAGGACGTTCAGCGGCCCGAAGAGGGTGCTGGCGCCGCGCAGGGCGCCGACGGCGAGCGGGGTCGCGAAGAGCCCGAGGCCGAGGACGGCGAGCTGGCTGGAGCCGTTGCCCACGGCGAACTCCACCGCGAAGCGCCGCCCCAGGTGGTCGCGGCGCAGGAAGCGCCGCAGGTCGCTGCGGTGCCCGGCCAGGAAGGGCCGCAGCAGGCCCAGCCCCAGCAGCAGGGCGGGCAGCGCCGACAGGCCCCAGACCAGGACCAGCCGGGCGGGGGAGGACCCCTGGGGCTGGCCGGACAGGGCGCCGACCACGCAGCCGAGCCGCAGGAAGTCGGCGAGGAAGGCCCGGTGGGGCTGGCGCACGGCGGAGAAGCAGTACCGCAGCCCGTCCTGGAGGAGGACCAGCGGCAGTACCGCGCCCAGCGCGAGGAGGGCCCGGCCGGCGTCCCCGGGGACGGCGAGCCCGGCCAGGAGCAGCAGGGTGCCGGCCGCGGTGGAGGCGAGGGCGGTGAAGGAGACGGCCGAGCGGCAGGCCGGACCGACGGCGCCGTCCCGTTCGAGGACGACCGTCTGGCCGACGTAGGCCATGCCCAGGCCGAGGAGCACGCTGAAGGCCACGTACACCATGGAGAAGGCCGCGAACCCGTCCGCGGACGACAGCCGCGCGGCGAGCACGAGCACGAGGATGTTGGTCAGGCTGGAGGCCGCCTGGTCGCCGACGGAGGCCAGCAGGGCCACCGCGCGCCGCGGTTCGCGGGGCAGGGCGCGCGGCGGCTCGGCCCGGGGCCCGGGGATCCGGGCCCCGGAGGGGGAGTCCGTCACCGCTGTCCGGTGCGTACGGTCCGCAGGGCCACCGTGTCGCTGCCGTCGCCCGGGATGTGCTGGTCCGGGTCGGGCATCCGCGGCTCGGGCTGCGGCCGGGGCTGCGGGGCGGGGGCGGGCGCGGGGGCGGCGGGGGCTGCGGGAGCGCTGCCCCGGCGGAGCTTCTTGCCCTTGCCGCCCTTGCGGCCGCGGCCCTCCTTGGGCTGGCCCCCGTGCAGGACGGCGCCGAGGACGGTGCCGCCCGCGCCGCTGATCAGCTCGCGGATGCGGACCAGGTCGGTGCGGTGCACGGCCCGCGGGTCGCAGACCACGAGGACCCCGTCCACGCGGTCGACGAGGGCGAGCGCATCGGCGTAGGAGAGCACGGGCGGGGCGAGCACGACCACGGTGGCGTTGGGGGAGTCGGCCTCGGAGATCAGGCCGCTGGCCCGCTGCGAGGTCAGCGACCGGGGCACGTTGCGCACCCGCTCGCCCGGGATCAGGCCGAAGGAACCCGACTCCCCGGCGTCCACCACGAGCTGACGGCCGTCGGGCCACTCCGCGTCGGCGCCGCCCGCCGACTGGCTCCAGCGGGGCCGGGCACCGGTGTCGGTACGCAGCTGGCTGGCCAGTACGGGGGTGCGCAGGTCCGCCTCGATCAGGAGCACGTCCTTGCCGGTCTCGGCGAAGGAGGCGGCGAGGTTCACCGCGGCGGCGGCCGCGGTCTCGCTGCTGCCGCGCGGGGCCACCACGAGCAGCCGGCGCCGGTCCGCGAACCGGGCGTCGTAGGCGAGGCGGAAGGCCACCGACCGGTACTCCTCCGCGAGCCGCGGATCCGCCTCGCCCGCGGCGAGCAGCGGCCCGCCGCCGGTCCGGTCGCGCGGCAGGGTGCCGAGCACGGGGGCCCGCAGGGCGCGGGCCACGTCGCCGTCGGAGCGCGGGGCCGGGTCGAAGACCAGGCGCACCCAGGCGGCGAGCAGCCCGAGCGCGAGGCCGACGGCCGCGCCGAGGGCCAGGGACATGGGGAGGCCGGGGCCGTCCGTGGAGGTCGGCGGGGTCGCCGTGCTGGTGACCCGGCCGGGGCTCATGTCGAGGGCTTCGAGCTTGGCGATGCTGCCCTGGAGGGTGCTGATCCGGCTGAGCATGTCGCTCTTGGTGGCGTACGCGGAGTCGCGGGCGGGGCCGTCGGGCAGCCCGGATATCTCCTTGACCAGCTCGTCGTGGCGCTTGGCGATGGGGTCGCGCTGGTCTTTGTAGCCCTTGACCATTTTGTCGCGGATGTTCTCGATGGACTCCTGGCGCTTGGCCAGGTACGCCGTCGTCAGGGCGTTGGCCCGCTTGGCGGCGGCCTGCGGGGAGTCCGAGGTGTACGTGAAGCGGAGCACGAGGCTCTGCGGCGGGTTGGTGACCTGGAGGCCGCTGCGCAGTGCGGCGACCGCGGAGTCGGGCAGGCCGAGCTTCTCCGCCGCCTCCTTGGCCACCGAGTTGCTGAGCGCCGTCTGGCGCTCTGAACCGACGTTGATCGCCTTGTCGAGCGAGATGCTCGGGTTGAAGGGGTCGTCGGTGGGTGTGCGCAGGACCACGTCCGCGCTCGCCACGTACGTGTCCGCCGTGCTGATCCCCAGCCAGGCGCCGCCCAGCAGGCCCACGCCGATGCCGCCGGCGATCAGCCGCCGGTAGCGCAGCAGCTGCCGGAACTGGTCCCTGAGGAGGTCCGGCTCGTCTTCGCCCGCGGTCACCGCGGTGCGGTTCGTCTCCGTCACTGCCGGGGACCCCCAAGTGCTTCGTCTACGAGTGCGTCGATGCGGGCCAGTCCCGCGTCACGGCTCAGGTGGGCCGCGACGTGGCGGGGGCCGGCCGCACCCAGCTCGTCCGCTGCCTGCGGGTCCTCGGCCAGGGCCCGTACGGCCTTGAGCAGGGCGTGCGGGTCCTCCGGCGGTACGAGCACCCCGGCGCCGGACCGCTCGACCTCCTGCGCGGTGCCGCCCTCGAACGCCACGGAGGCGACGACGGGACGGCCGGACGCGAAGTAGGAGGTCAGCTTGGAGGGGACGCTCATGTCGAGGACGGCCGCGTGCTGGGTGACGGCGAGTACGTCCGCCGCCGCGAGGATATCCGGGAACTGCCCGTCGGCGGCAGGGGGGATGATGTCCAGATTCGGTACGTCCGCGGACAAGTCCGCCAGAGCGGACCGCTGACTGCCGTCGCCCATCAGGACAAAGCGGACGTCCGGGTCCAGGCGCGCGGCGCCGACCAGGACTTCGAGCCCCTGCTTGAGGCCCATGTTCCCGGAGTGCAGGACCACGGTCTGGTCCGGGGCCCAGCCCAGGTGGTGACGGGTCTCACCCCGCGGCTGGGACGGGCCGGGCACGTGGGACCAGTTCGGGACGAGCCGGATCCGCGCCGGGTCCACGCCCATGGCCACCACGCGGTCCACGAAGGTCTCGTGGATCACGCCGACCAGCGCGGCCCGCTTGAGCGCGTAGGCCTCCGCCCGGCCGGCCAGCGCCGCGGCCTTGTCGCCGCCGCTGATCCCGCTCTGCGCGGCCGCCGCGCCCATGAGGTCCTGGACCACCGGGACGAAGGGCACCTTCCAGCGGGCGGCGAGCCGGGCCGCCAGCACCCCGCCGGCCAGGCTGGGCATCTGCGCCATCACGAGGTCCGGCTTCGGCATCCGGGGCGGGGCCGCGGCCCCGTGCGCCAGGATCGAGCCCTCGAAGAGGGCGCGCTTGACGGCGGTCTGGCGGGTGGGCACGGTGTGCGCGCGCCGGTGCACGGTGACCCCCGCGCGCCGCTCTGTGCGCCGGAGCGCCCCCTTGTACTCCGGTTCGAGGGACCAGGAGGGGTAGTGCGGCATGCCCGCGAGTACGTGGGTGTCGTGGCCGAGAGCCGCCCAGTGCTCGGCGATCTGGGTCGCGTAGGGCCCGATCCCTGCATGCTCGGGAGCGTAGTTGGTCGAAACGAGCAGCAGTCTTCGATGACCGGATATGGACACTGAGCGTCCCCTTCTCCCCCAGCTTGGTGCGGGGGACACCCTAATCGTTCACCCGCGCACCACGGAACGTGCACGCTATCGTCTGATAATCCGCCGCACTGGGGAGTGCGGTCTGTGGGGGGTACCGATGACGGAGCGAGACATGTCCGAGCACAACACGCCCGCGCGCAAGCCGTACCGGATCGGCTATGCGCCGGGTGCCTACGATCTGTTCCATATCGGACACCTCAATATCCTCCGCCATGCCCGCAGCCAGTGCGACTACCTGGTAGCCGGGGTGGTTTCGGACGAAATGGCCGAACTCGCCAAGGGGCGGCGGCCGATGATCCCGCTCGTGGAGCGCCTGGAGATCGTCCGCAGCGTCCAGTACGTGGACGCCGCCTTCGTCGAGACGGTTCCCGACAAGCTGGAGACCTGGAAGCAGGTCCGCTTCGACGTGATCTTCAAGGGCGACGACTGGCGGGACACGCCCAAGGGCGACAAGCTCGAGGCCGACTTCGCCACCGTCGGTGTGGACGTCGTCTACTTCCCGTACACGGTCCACACCTCCAGCACCCAGCTGCGCCGGGCGCTCGACGCCCTCGCGCAGCCGGTGGACCGGACCCTCCCCGAGCAGCTCACCGCCGAACGGCGCTGACCTCCCGGAACCACTTCGCGAGGAAGGCCGCCAGGAAGAGCGCGGCCAGCAGACCCAGCACCGCGTACGCCCAGCGGAACAGCCCCCCGCCGCCCAGCAGCAGGAACACCAGGCAGAACACGCCGTGGTCCACCGGCAGCAGCGCCACCGCGCGCAGGGTGGAGGGGGCTGCCGCGGGGGCGCCCGGCTCGGGCCTCGGCTTCAGCTTCTCCGTCAGCAGCCCGCCGAAGAAGGTCACCACCGAGGCGAACTGGAAGGCCAGCGGCACCAGCAGCCAGCCCGCGCCCGGTATGCCGTACTCCTCCGGGAAGCGGTAGAAGGCGATCAGCACGGCGGCGTGCAGGGCGGTGATCTTCGCGCAGTCCACCACGTGGTCCAGCCACTCGCCGGCCGCGCTGCCCCCGCCGCGCAGCCGGGCCAGCTGCCCGTCGGCCGAGTCGAACGCGAAGCCCACGGCCAGCGCCGCCCAGACCGCGAGCCCCAGCCCCCACGAGGGGGCCGCGAGCGCCACGGCGGCGATCCCGGCGAAACTGAAGGCGGCGCTGACCAGCGTCACCTGGTTCGGGGTGAGGCCCAGTACGTACGACCCGGCGGCCAGGTACCGGCCCGCGGGCCGGTTCACGAACCGCGAGTACAGCGATACGCCCTTCGCCGACTTCTGCGCCCCGCGCAGCTCCTGCAGCGCGGTCCCGACTCTGCCCATCCGCCCTCAGATCCCCTCATGCAGTGGAACGCGGGTGCGAACCGACCCGCTTGGGCGCACATCATCGCAGCACGGGACGACAGCCCCGGCCCGAGTGGTTCGCACGGAACGGTACGGGCCGGGCGAACCGGGAGAACCGCCGCAGACCGCCCCCGAGGCTCCCGCCGGCCCGCGCCGCCCCGTCAGACCAGGCTGTCGCGCCAGGCCCGGTGCAGGTCGGCGAACCGGCCCGAGCCCGCGATGAGCCCGGCCGGGCTGCCGTCCTCCACGATCCGCCCGGCGTCCATGACCAGGACCCGGTCCGCCACCTCCACGGTCGACAGCCGGTGCGCGATCACCACGGCCGTACGGCCCTGCAGCACGGTCTGCATCGCCCGCTGCACCGCCTGCTCGCCCGGGATGTCCAGCGAACTGGTCGCCTCGTCCAGGATCAGCACGGCCGGATCGGCCAGCAGCGCCCGCGCGAAGGCGACCAGCTGCCGCTGCCCGGCCGAGATCCGCCCGCCGCGCTTGCGCACGTCCGTGTCGTACCCGTCCGGCAGCGCCGTGATGAACTCGTGCGCCCCGATGGCCTTCGCGGCCTCCTCGATCTCGGCGCGCGTGGCGTCCGGGCGGCCCAGCGCGATGTTCTCGGCCACGCTGCCCGAGAACAGGAAGGCCTCCTGCGTCACCATCACCACCCCGCGCCGCAGTTCGGGCACGGACAGCTCGCGCAGGTCCACCCCGTCCAGCAGCACCCGGCCGCCCGAAGGGTCGTAGAACCGCGCCAGCAGCTTGGCGAGGGTGGACTTCCCCGCCCCCGTGGACCCCACGACGGCGACGGTCTGCCCGGCGGGCAGGGTGAGCCGGAAGGCCGGCAGCACCTCGGCCCCGCCCTCGCGGTACGCGAAGCGCACGTCGTCGAACACCACCTCGCGGCCGGGCTGTTCCCGCCCGTTCGCGGGCAGCTCCCGCGGCTCCTGCGGCTCCGGCACCGAGGGCCGCTGGGCCAGCAGCCCCGCGATCTTCGCGAGCGAGGCCACCGCCGACTGGTACGCGTTGAGGAACATCGACAGCCGGTCGATCGGCTCGTACAGCCGCCGCAGGTACAGCACCGCGGCGGCCAGCACGCCCAGTTCGAGCGAGCCGGTGGCCACCCGGTACGCGCCCCACAGCACGATCCCCGCCACCGCCGTGTTCGCGATCAGCCGCGAACCCACCACGTACCGGGCCATCTCGATCAGGGCGTCGCCGTTCCTGCGCTCGTGGCGCCGGTTCAGCTCCAGGAACTCCCGGTCGTTCGGCTGCTCCCGGCGGAAGACCCGTACCGGCCGGATGCCGTTCATCGTCTCCGCGAACTTCACGATCACCGAGGCCATCGCGTCCGAACGGGCCGAGAAGATCAGCTCCGAGCGCCGGCGGTACCCCTGCACCAGTACGTACAGCGGGACGAACGACAGCACCGCCACCGCGCCCAGCCCCAGGTCCAGCCAGAGCAGCAGCGCCGAGATGAACACGAACGACAGGACCACGCCCAGGAGTTCCTGGAGCCCCTCGCTCAGCAGCTCCCGCAGCGACTCCACGTCCGTCGTCGACCGCGAGATCAGCCGCCCCGAGGTGTACCGCTCGTGGAAGTCCAGGCTGAGGGCCTGCGCATGGCGGAAGATCCGCCCGCGCAGGTCGAGCAGCACGTCCTGGTTCACCCGGGCCGCCGCCCGGATGTAGCCGTACTGGAAGCCGCCCGCGCCCAGGGCGCACAGGAGGAAGCAGATCCCGACCACCACCAGCGGCCCGTCGTCCCCGGCCCGGAAGGCCGGCACCCCGCGGTCGATGGCGTACGCGACCAGCAGCGGACCGGCCTGTGCGGTGGCCTGCTGGGCCAGCAGGAGCAGCGCGCCGAGCGCCACCCCGCGGCGCCGGTCGCGCAGCAGGGAGCCCAGCAGGCGGCGGGTCTCGCCCGGCGGGGCGTCCAGCTCGTCCCGCTCCACGGCGTCCCCGGCGGCAGCGGCAGCCGCGTCCCCGCCCGTACCCGGGTCCGCACCCGTACGCGCGTCCCGGCCCGAGTCCGTACCCGAGTCGCCGCCCGTAGCCGTACCCGTACCCGTACCCGTGTCCGTCGTCTCCGCAGCGCTCATCGCGCGCCCCCCTCCGTCAGCTCCTCCTGCTCGCCCGGTGCGCCCTGTTCCGGCGGGGGCTGCGCCCCCGACATCAGCCAGGCGTACTCCGCGCTGTCCCGCAGCAGCTCCTGGTGCGTGCCCACGGCCGCGACCCGGCCGCCGGACAGCAGCGCCACCCGGTCGGCGAGCAGCACGGTCGAGGGCCGGTGCGCCACCACGAGGGCCGTGGTGTCCGCCAGCACCTCCCGCAGCGCCGCCTCCACCAGGGACTCCGTGTGCACGTCCAGTGCGGACAGCGGATCGTCCAGGACCAGGAACCGCGGACTGCCCGCCACCGCCCGTGCCAGCGCGAGCCGCTGCCGCTGGCCGCCCGACAGGCTCAGCCCCTGCTCGCCGACCTGCGTGTCGGCCCCCGCGGGCAGCGAGGCCACGAACCCGGCCTGCGCGGTCGCCAGCGCCCGCTCCAGCTCCGGCCCGCCCATGGCCACGTTCTCCGCCACGCTCGCCGAGAACAGCGTCGGCTCCTCGAAGGCCACCGACACCAGGGTCCGCAGCCGCTCCCGCGGCATCTCCCGGATGTCCTCGCCGTCCAGCGTGATCCGGCCGGCCGTCAGCTCGTGCAGCCGCGGCACCAGGGCCGTCAGCGCCGTCTTCCCGCTGCCCGTGGCCCCGACCAGCGCCATCGTCTCGCCGGGCCGCACGTGCAGGTCGACGCCGTCGAGCACGGGCACGGAGTCGGCGGGCGCGTCCGGGAACCGGAACCGCACCCCCTCGAACCGCAGCCCGCCGCCCCCGGAGCCCGCCCCGACGGCCCCCGAACCGCCCCGGCGCGGCCGCGGCACCGCGGCCGCCGCCCGCTGCGCGCCGTCGCCGGGCCCCGAGGGCCCCTCCGACTCCTGGGCCTCGTCCAGCACCTCGAAGTACCGCTCGGTGGCCGTGGCCGCCTCCTGGCACATGGCCAGCAGGTAGCCCAGCGAGTCCACCGGCCAGCGCAGCGCCAGCGCCGTGGACAGGAAGGCCACCAGCGTGCCCGCCGACAGGTCCCCGTCGGCCACCCGCACCGTGCCCAGCACCAGTGCGGTGCCGATCGCCAGCTCCGGCAGGGTGGTCATCACGGCCGAGATCCCGGCCAGCTGCCGGGCCTTGGCCAGTTCGGTGCCCCGCAGCTCCCCGGCCAGCCGGCGGAAGACCCGCGCCTGGCTGCGGTGGCGGCCGAAGCCCTTGATGATCCGGATGCCGAGGACGCTCTCCTCGACCACCGTCGTCAGATCGCCCGACTGGTCCTGCGCCTGCCGGGACACCACCGCGTACCGGCGCTCGAAGGCCCCCGCGAACAGGAACAGCGGCACCGCCGGGGCCAGCAGGACCAGCCCGAGCGTCCAGTCCTGGAGCAGCATGATCACCGCACCGGCCGTGATCGTGACGATGTTGACCAGCAGGAAGGTCAGCGGGAAGACCAGGAACAGCCGTACGGTCCCCAGGTCGGCCGTGCCCCGCGACAGCAGCTGGCCCGAGGCCCACTTGTCGTGGAAGGCCACCGGCAGCCGCTGGAGGTGCGCGTACAGGCCGCCCCGCATGTCCGCCTCGACCCGCGCCAGCGGCCGGGCCACCAGCCACCGCCGGAAGCCGAACAGCAGGGCCTCGGCGATCCCGAGGAGCAGCAGCGCCAGGGACCCGGCCCAGACCCCGGCCGTGTCCCCGCCGGCCACCGGGCCGTCCACCAGCCACTTCAGCAGCAGGGGGATGACCAGGCTCAGGCAGGAGGCCACGATCGCGATGAAGGCGGCGAGCGCCCAGCGGTGGCGCACGGGCCGGACGTACGGCCACAGGCGCAGCAGCGTCCGGACGACGGAGCGTTGTGTGTGGGGTGCATCTATAGAGGGCATCAGGCGCGAGCATACGATTCGCTCCTGACGCTGCCCAGCGAATATCGCGCAGTTCACGGGGGGAACATGAACAGGTTCAGCCGTGCCGTGCCCGTACCGCAGCCGGGAGGGCGGGCGGCCGCCGCAGCCGCCGCCGCCCTGCTCGCCGCCCCGCTGCTGGCCGGCTGCTGGGGGAGCGGCGGCACGGCGCAGGGCGAGGCGGTGTACGGGCAGCCGCTGGCCCGGCAGTTCACCGCCGCCGCCGCACAGACCCGGGCCGCCGGCACCGCCGCCTTCACCTCCGGCCTCGAGTACACCTCCGGCACCGGCACCGCCCGCCTGCTCACCACCGGCTCCGCGGACCTGCGGGCCGGCACCGCCCGCGCCGAGACCGTCCGCGAGATCCCCTCCGACTTCCCCGTCGAGGCCGCCCGGGTGCTCGCCGAGGGCCCGTACGGCCAGCCCCAGGCCTGGGCCGTGCACGGAGCCGACGTCTCCGCCCGCACCGCCGACGGCGGCTGGCTGCGCTGGACCCCGGCCGCCCGCGCCGCCCACGACCCGAAGGGCACCTCGCCCGCCGCCGCGCACGCCCCGGGCCGGGTCCTGCCCCTCGGCGGCACCCTCGCCGAACTCCTCGCCACCGCTGTTCCCGCCCGGGAGCCCGTCATCCGCGAGGACGGCGGTCGCGAGTACGCCGTCCAGGTCCCCGCCGACCCGGCCCTGCGGCTGCTGCCCGCCCACCTCGCCGCCCCCGCCGCGAGCCGCGCCGCCCGCCCGGAGCCCGTACCGCTCACCGTGGTCCTCGACGCCCGCGGCCGGCTCGCCTCCGCCGACCTGGACCTCGGCTTCGCCCTCGACCGCCTCACCGGCCCCACCGGCAGCCGCACCCTGCCCGGGGTCACCGCCCTCCACGCCGTCTTCCGCACCACCGGCTACGGCGTCCCCGCCCCCGAGGCGCCGCCCGCCGGCCGCACCGCCGACGCCCACCGGGCCGTCGTCCCCCTCTTCCGGCAGCCGAAGGGGACCTGCGTGCTGCCCGCCGCCGGCCTCGGGGACGGCACCAGGGTCCTGCGCGCGGACTGCGCCCGCCCGCACACCATGCGGCTGTTCGCCCTCGGCCGCAGCGCCGACATCGGCCGCCTCTCCGTGGGCCGCTACACCGAGCGGACCTGCGGCGGCCCCTTCCGCGCCCTGCCGGCCTCCTGGCGCCGCGGCACGAAACCGGCGTACGAGCGGGTCGCCTCCGTCCGCACCGGCGCCTTCTCCTTCCGGTCCGACGGCTCGGGGAAGGTCTCCGGCGAGCCCCCGGCCGTCTCCGTCACCGTCGCCTGCCTCCTCGTCAGGCGCTGACCCGCAGCAGCAGCACCGAGCGGGCCGGCACCGACAGCGTGCTCCCGCCCCGCACCGCCGTGCCCGGGGCCGCCGCCTGGTCCTCGAGGGAGGTGTCGAGCACGAGCTCGTACTCCTGCGCCCAGGGCGGGCCCGGCAGCTGCCAGGACAGCGGCCGGTCCCCGGAGTGCAGCAGCGCCAGGAAGCTGTCGTCCGTGACCTTCCCGCCGCGGGAGTCGCGCCCCGGGATGTCCCGGCCCGACAGGAAGAGGCCCACGGCCCCGGCGGGCGCGTACCAGTCGCCCTCGGTCATCTCCGCGCCCGCCGGGGTGAACCAGGCCAGGTCCCGCAGCCCGTCCGCCTCCTGCGCGCGGCCCGAGAAGAAGGCCCGGCGGCGCAGCACCGGATGGTCCCGGCGCAGCGCGACCAGCCGCCGGACCAGGTCCAGCAGCGGGCTCCACACGGGGTCCGAGGCAAGGGACCAGTCCACCCAGCCGGTCTCGTTGTCCTGGCAGTACGCGTTGTTGTTGCCGCCCTGGGTCCGGCCGAACTCGTCGCCGGCCACCAGCATCGGCACCCCCGTGGACAGCAGCAGGGTGGTGAGCAGGTTGCGCAGCTGCCGGCGGCGCAGGGCGTTGATCCGGGCGTCGCCGGTCTCGCCCTCCGCCCCGCAGTTCCAGGCGCGGTTGTCGTGCGTGCCGTCGCGGTTGCCCTCCCCGTTGGCCTCGTTGTGCTTGTGCTCGTACGACACCAGGTCGCGCAGGGTGAACCCGTCGTGGGCGGTCACGAAGTTCACCGAGGCGTACGGGCGCCGGCCGCCCCAGGCGTACAGGTCGCTGGAGCCCGAGAGCCGGTAGCCGAGGTCGCGCACGTCGGGCAGCGCGCCCCGCCAGAAGTCCCGTACGGCGTCGCGGTACCGGTCGTTCCACTCCGTCCACAGCGGGGGGAACGCCCCGACCTGGTAGCCGCCGGAGCCCACGTCCCACGGCTCCGCGATCAGCTTGACCCGGCGCAGCACCGGGTCCTGGGCGATCACGGCGAGGAAGGGCGAGAGCATGTCCACGTCGTGCATGGAGCGGGCCAGGGCCGCCGCCAGGTCGAAGCGGAACCCGTCCACGCCCATCTCCGTGACCCAGTACCGCAGCGAGTCGGTGATCAGCCGCAGCACGTGCGGGCGGCCCGCGTGCAGGGTGTTGCCGCAGCCGGTGTAGTCCGCGTAGCGGCGCTGGTCGGACTGGAGCCGGTAGTAGCCGCGGTTGTCGATCCCGCGCAGCGACAGGGTCGGGCCCAGCTCGCCCGCCTCCGCCGTGTGGTTGTAGACCACGTCGAGGATGACCTCGATGCCCGCCGCGTGCAGCGCCCGCACCATCCGCTTGAACTCGCCGACCTGCTGACCGGCCGTGCCGGAGGCGGAGTAGCCCGCGTGCGGGGCGAAGTAGCCGACCGAGTTGTAGCCCCAGTAGTTGCGCAGGCCCCGGCGCAGCAGGTGGTCCTCGTGCGCGAACTGGTGCACCGGCAGCAGCTCCACCGCCGTCACCCCGAGCCGGGACAGGTGCTCCACCGCCGCCGGGTGGGCCAGGCCCGCGTACGTGCCCCGCAGCTCCGGGGGGATGTCCGGGTGCCGCATCGTGAAGCCCTTCACGTGCAGCTCGTAGATCACCGAATCGGCCCAGGGGGTCTTGGGCCGGACGTCGTCCGCCCAGTCGTCGTCATCGTGGACGACCACCCCCTTCGGCACGTACGGGGCCGAGTCCCGCTCGTCGCGCACGGTGTCGGCGATGTACTGCTGCGGCCAGTCCCGCACGTGCCCGTACACCTCGGGGGGCAGGGAGAACTCCCCGTCCACCGCCCGCGCGTACGGGTCCAGCAGCAGCTTCGCCGGGTTGAACCGGGCGCCCGTCCACGGGTCCCAGCGGCCGTGCACCCGGAAGCCGTACCGCTGCCCCGGCCGCACCCCCGGCACGAAGCCGTGCCAGATCTCGTGCGTCAGCTCCGGCAGGGTGCAGCGGGTCTCGACCACCTCGCCCGCCCCGCCCTGCCCGTCGAACAGGCACAGCTCGACCTTCTCCGCGCCGTCCCCCGCCCACAGCGCGAAGTTCGTGCCCGCCACCCCGTCGGGCCCCGGGCGGTACCGGGCCCCCAGCGGGTGCGGGGCCCCCGGCCACACCGGCGGCCCCGGCAGCGGGCGCACCCGCCGCACCTCCGCGGCGGTCCCGGGGGCGGCGGGCACGACCGGCCCGCTCCTCCCCGCCGCCACCGCCTCCTGCTCTGCTGCGCTCGACACTCCGGGCCTCCCGCGGCTCTCGGTACCGGCGGGGTGGTGCTGCGGCGTCCCGGCCGCAGCCCGCCCCCGTCTGGTCCTTCCCCCTGTTCTGCCCGCAACCGGGCCCGCACTCACGTTTCCCCCGGAGGGCCGCACTCGTTGCACGGGCGTGAGCTATGTGAAGAGGCGGCTGCTGGCCGCCACGGTGGTGTGGGCGGCACTGGCCGCGGGGCTGGCCGGGTGCTCCGGATCCGGGGCCCCCGGCGTCGAGGTGGGGCTGCCCGGCCAGCCCAGGGCGCCCCGGGAGGCCATCCGCATCACCCCGGAGGACGGGGCCGAGGGGGTGCCGGCCGGGGGTCCGCTGACCGTGACCGTCCCCGAGGGCCGGCTGGAGCGGGTCGTGGTCACCAAGGTCGAGGACGCGCAGGAGGAGCCCGTCCCCGGCGCCATCGCCCCCGACGGGCTCAGCTGGAGCCCCGATCCCTCCGCCGGGCGGCTGGCCCTGGCCGCCAAGTACACCGTGGACGCGGTGGCCCTCGACGGGCACAACCGCCGCCAGGCCCGCCACACCAGCTTCACCACCTTCGTGCCCGGGGAGCGCTTCATCGGCTACTTCAAGCCCGAGCACCGCTCCACGGTCGGCACCGGCATGATCGTGTCCTTCCGCTTCAACCGCGCCATCGAGAACCGCGCCGACGTCGAGCGGGCCATCACCGTGACCGCCGAGCCCGCCGCCGAGGTCGTCGGCCACTGGTTCGGCTCCGACCGCCTCGACTTCCGGCCCCGCAGCTACTGGAGGCCCGGCACCGAGGTCACCGTCGACATGCGGCTGCGCGACCTGGAGGGCGCCCCCGGCTCGTACGGCATCCAGAGCAAGACCGTGCGCTTCACCGTGGGCCGCCACCAGGTCTCCACCGTCGACGCCGCCAAGCACACCATGGAGGTCCGCCGCGACGGCCGCCTGCTGTCCACCGTGCCGATCAGCGCCGGGGCCCCGAAGACCACCACGTACAACGGCAAGATGGTGGTCACCGAGATGTTCGACGTCACCCGCATGAACGGGCAGACCGTCGGCTTCGGCGGCGAGTACGACATCCCCGACGTCCCCCACGCCATGCGGCTGACCACCTCCGGGACCTTCCTCCACGGCAACTACTGGGCCGCCCCCGAGACCTTCGGCTCCGCCAACACCAGCCACGGCTGCATCGGGCTGCGCGACGACAAGGGCGGCGGCTCCGACACCCCCGCCGGCTGGTTCTTCGACCGCACCCTGATCGGCGACGTCATCGAGGTGGTCAACTCCGAGGACAAGCAGGTGGCCCCCGACAACGGGCTCGGCGGCTGGAACCTGAGCTGGGCCGACTGGACGGCGGGATCGGCGCTCACGTAAGGGTGATTGTCTGACCGGAATGCCGTAGCGGGGAGTGTCGCCCCGCCGTCCGCGCCGTCCGCGCCCGCAGCCTGTCAGGGCAATGCGGCCAGGTAACGGACGGAGTGTCATGACAGGAAGGAAGGCGGGGAGGCTCACCCTCGCCCTCGCGATCGGCGCGGTGCTGGCCACGGCGGCCCCCGCGGTCCCGGCGTACGCAGGACAGGCAGCCGCGCACGGCGCGGCCGCCGCAGCCGCCGGGAGCGCCGGGAAGGGCACCCCGCGGCCGGCCGTCCGGGCCGCGGCCGCCCCGCTCCCCGGCGGCCTCGGCCCCTGCGTACCGGGCCAGTGCCCGGCCACGTGGGACGAGCCCGGCAACATCGGGCCCAAGGGCACCGACAACGCGGTCAACGTCTACGCGGGCGGGGACTTCCTCGTCCGCGAGGGCGCAGCCGAGGCCGAGGGCCGCGTCGTCGTCCTCGGCGACTTCGACATGAACCGCACCCGCGGCGGCAGCGTCTACAACATCGGCATCGTCGGCGTCGGCTCCCAGGTCCAGCCCCCGCTGGGCTCCGACTTCCTCACCACCGGCGGGGACGTCAGCATCACCGCGGGCCAGTCCCTGCTCGCCGACGGCGGCACGGTCCGCTACGCCGGCACCCTGACGGGCACCGTCACCGGCACCCTGGACCAGGACGACGCCGCCGTCGCCCCGTACGCGGACCTGCGGGCCCAGCTCACCGCGGCCAGCCAGTGCTACGCCCGGGTCGACGGCCAGCCCCGCACGCCGACCGGCACCGTCCAGAACCTCGGCTACGAGGTCCTGTTCACCGGGGACAACACGGCACCGCTCCAGGTCTTCAACGTCACCTCCGACATCGCCAACAACGGCGCCCAGACGAGCATCCGCTTCGACGGCATCCCGGCCGGGGCCACCGTCCTCGTCAACGTCTTCGGCGACGACCCGCTGATCAACATCTCCACCGGCGTGCTCGCGAACGTGCCGAAGGAGAAGCTCCTGTGGAACTTCCCCGACGCCGAGCAGGTCGACCTCTTCGGCAGCGGACAGTTCCAGGGCTCCACCCTGATCGCCGAGCCCGCCTCCGTGGCCACCGTCCAGCTGCCCGGCGTCAACGGCCGGTTCTTCACGGCCGGCAGCATCACCCACACCAGCTCCGCGACGGGCGGCGGCGGCCAGGAGTTCCACTCCTACCCCTTCACCGGCGACCTGCCCGAGTGCGGTGACCCGAACCCGGTGACCGGCGAGGTGTCCGTCCGCAAGACCGACGCCGAGTCCGGCGAGGCCCTGCCCGGCGCGGTCTTCGAGCTGTGGGAGGAGACCAACGGCACCCCCGGCCTCCAGATCGCCGGCCCCGGCGCGGACACCAAGTCCGGCGCGGACTGCACCACCCCGGCGGACGGGGTCTGCACCCGCGAGGTGGAGACCGGTACGTACTACTGGCGCGAGACGGCGGCCCCGGCGGGCTACGACCTCCCGGCGAACCCGGTCGCGGGCCCGCTGGTGCTGACCGAGGCGAACGCCTCCGACGGCGTGTCCGTGCCCATGGCGAACTCCCGCACGGTCGTCCCTCCGGTGACCGGGGAGGTGTCCGTCCGCAAGGAGGACGCGGAGACCGGAGCCGTCCTGCCCGGCGCGGTGTTCGAGCTGTGGGAGGAGACCAACGGCGTCTCCGGCCTCCAGACGGCGGGCGCCGACCCGGACACCAAGGTCGGCGCGGACTGCACCACCCCGGCGAGCGGAGTGTGCTCGCGCGAGGTGGAGACCGGTACGTACTACTGGCGCGAGACGGCGGCCCCGGCGGGCTACGACCTCCCGGCGAACCCGGTCGCGGGCCCGCTGGTGCTGACCGAGGAGAACGCCTCCCAGGGCGTCACCGTCACCCTGGACAACACCGCGACCGCCGCGGTCACCGGCGAGGTCTCCGTCCGCAAGAGGGACTCCGCCTCGGGCGAGGCCCTGGCGGGCGCGGTGTTCGAGCTGTGGGAGGAGACCAACGGCGCCCCCGGCCTCCAGATCGCCGGCCCCGGCGCGGACACCAAGGTCGGTGCGGACTGCACCACCCCGGTGGGCGGGGTCTGCTCGCGCGAGGTGGAGACCGGTACGTACTACTGGCGCGAGACGGCGGCCCCGGCGGGCTACGACCTCCCGGCGAACCCGGTCGCGGGCCCGCTGGTCCTGACCGAGGAGAACGCCTCCGACGGCGTGTCCGTGCCCATGGACAACACCGCGAGCGTGGTGCCCCCGGCCAACGGCTCGGTGACCGTGGTCAAGACCGACCCGGAGGGCAACCGGCTGCCGGGCGCCCGCTTCACCCTGTGGCGCGAGACCAACGGCACCGCCGGCCTCCAGACCGGCGGCGCGGCCCCGGACACCGTGGTCAGCGCCGACTGCGTGACCACCGGCACCGGCCAGTGCGCGGCGTCCGTGCCCCCCGGCACGTACTACTGGCAGGAGACCGCGGCCCCCGACGGGTACGACCTGCCGGCCCGGCCCGTCGCCGGACCCCTGGTCCTGACCCCGGAGAACAGCGAGCAGGGCGTGACCGTGACCGCGGTCAACACCCGCATCCCCGCCTACCGCGGCGACATCCTGGTCTACAAGAAGGACCAGAAGACCAAGAGGCCGCTGCGCGGCGCCGTCTTCGAGCTGTGGCGCGAGTCGAACGGGGTCCGCGGGCTCCAGACCACCGGCCAGTCCACCGACACCCGGATGGGCCCGCGCTGCGCCACGGACCGCGTCGGCCTGTGCGTCTTCGAGGACCTGCCGGCGGGTGAGTACTACCTGCGCGAGACGGACGTCCCCGAGGGCTACCAGCTGCCGGACAACCCCGTGACCGGCCCGGTGCGCCTGCCCGGCGCGAACGGCGGCGAGAACGGGAACGTGTCCGTCCAGATCGAGAACAAGCGCGGCGAGGACGGCAAGGGCAAGGGCGGCAAGGGCAAGGGCCGCGGAGACAAGGACGGCAGGGAGGGCCGCGGGGACGCAGGACCCCGCAGCTGACCCCGGCCGGAACCGGCCCGGACCGCCCCGGGCGGGCCCGGGCCGGCCCGGCCCGGCCGCGCCCCCGGTCACCGACCGGGGGCGCGGCCGTCCGTGCGTCCGGGGGAGTGGCGCCGTCACCGCATCGGCGCACGCGGGCGCGCCGGGCCGCCGCCCCCTCGGTTAGCTGGGGGCACGGCGCCCGCCCCCGGGCGCGAGGAGGCCCCGATGGCAACACCCCCGATACGGCGCACCCGGCGGACGCCCCCGCCGGTACCCCGTCACGAGCCCGGCACGCCCCCGCCCGGCGGGCACCCGCCCACCGCCGCGGGCCGCCCCCGGCCGGCGCCGGTCCCGCCGCTGCCCCGGCACCCGCCGCCCCCGCCCCGGCCCGCCGCCCCGCCCGCCGCGCTCCAGCCGCCCGTACCCGTACCGCCCGTACCCCCGGCGCCCGTCCCCCCGCGGCCCCCGTACCCGCCCGCCGCGGCGCCCCCGCCGCCCCCGGTGCGCAGGGCGCGCTCCCGCCCCCTGCGCGGGCGGCTGTCCGCCCGTACGGCCGTGCTCGCCACCGCCGCCGCGGTGGCCCTGGCGCTCCTCGGCCCGGCCCGGGCCGCAGCCGATCCCGCCGCCGCGGCCGCCCCCGCGGCGGAGCCGCCCTGCACCGCCGAGACCGGCCCGTACCAGCGGGAGATGGAGGAGCACCTCGGGCGGCCGGTGGACGGCCGGCAGTCGGCCGCCGACTGCGCCGCGGTCCGCGCCTTCCAGAAGCGCCACGGGATCGCCCCCGCCGACGGCTACCCCGACCTGATGACCTACCGCACGATGGTCGCCGTCACCGCCCGGGCGAACCCGAACGCCGCCAAGCGCTGCCCCGTCCGCCCGCACCGCGTCACCTGCATCGACCTCGACCGGCAGCTGCTCTGGGTGCAGCGCGACGCCCGGATCGTGTATGCGCCCGTCGCCATCCGCACCGGCCGCGACGGACTGGAGACCCGGCTCGGCTGGCACGAGGTCTACTGGCGGAGCAGGGACCACCACTCCACGCTGTACGACGTCCCCATGCCCTACGCCCAGTTCTTCGACGACGGGCAGGCCCTGCACGGCCGGGTCGGCGACCTCTACGACAGCGGCGGCTCGGCGGGCTGCGTCAACCTCACCGTCCCCGACGCCGAGCGCCTGTGGAACCTGCTGACCGAGGGGGACGCCCTGTACGCCTGGGGCACCAAGCCCGGCACCGACGACTGAGGCCGCCCCGCCGCCCTTCCCCGGCGCGCTCCCACGCCCCCTTCCCCCCCTTCCCACTTGGGACGGAACGGTGACAACTCCGTTGCCCGCCGTGACGCACCCGTGTGATTTCCTGTCGGCATGCGCGCGACTGTCCGCGCGCGGGGGACATGGGGAGAAACAACACGTGAACGTGCAGCCGATACCGGCCGCGCCGCGCGCGCGGCGCGGCCGGGCCCGTACCGGGGCGGCCGCCCTCCTGCTCGGCGCCGCCCTGCTGCTCAGCTCCGCCTGCAGCGCGGCGGGCGGCGGCAGCGGCGATGACGCGAAGAGCGGCGGCAGGGGCCCCGCGGCCGGCGGCGGTACGGAGGCCTCGCAGGCCGTCGTGACCGTCGCGCCCGCCGACGGCGCCAAGGAGGTCGCCACCAGCGGGGTCCTGAAGATCACCGCGGCGAACGGCAAGCTCGCCACCGTCACCGTGGCCGACACCAAGGGCAACGCCGTCGAGGGCACGCTCACGGCCGACGGGCGCAGTTGGGAGCCCGTACGCCACCTCGGCGCGGCCACGGAGTACAAGGTGCACGCCGTGGCGAAGGACTCCGCCGGACGGGAGTCCGCCAAGGACGTCACGTTCACCACGCTCACCCCGAAGAACACCTTCATCGGCCACTACACCCCCGAGGACGGCACCACCGTCGGCGTGGGCATGCCGGTCTCCATCAACTTCACGCGCGGCATCACGGACCCGGCGGCCGTGGAGAAGGCCATCAGCGTGACGGCCGTGCCGTCCGTGCCGATCGAGGGCCACTGGTTCGGCAACGACCGCCTCGACTTCCGCCCGGAGAAGTACTGGGCCCCCGGCACCAAGGTCACCGTCAAGCTGAACCTCGACGGGGTCCAGGGCCGCCCCGGGGTCTACGGGAAGCAGACCCGCACGGTCAACTTCACCATCGGCCGCTCCCAGGTCACCACGGTCGACGCGAGCACCAAGCAGATGCAGGTGGTCCGCGACGGCAAGGTGCTGCGCAACGTCCCCGTCACCGCCGGCGCCCCCGCCACCACCACGTACAACGGCCAGATGGTCATCAGCGAGAAGTACAAGGTGACGCGGATGAACGGCGCCACCGTCGGCTTCGGCGGGGAGTACGACATCAAGGACGTCCCGCACGCCATGCGGCTGTCCACCTCGGGCACCTTCGTCCACGGCAACTACTGGGCGCCCCCGAGCACGTTCGGCTCGCAGAACGTCAGCCACGGCTGCGTCGGCCTGCGCGACGTGCGCGGCGCCTGGGACGGGAAGACCCCGGCCGCCTGGTTCTTCGACAACTCGATCATCGGTGACGTGGTCGTCGTGAAGAACTCGAAGGACAAGCAGATCGCCCCCGAGAACGGCCTCAACGGCTGGAACATGCCCTGGTCGGAGTGGACCGAGTAGGACGCGGACACGGGACCGGCCCCCGCGGGCCCGGAGCTGTGACCGACAGCACCGGGCCCGCGGGCGTTAACCGGTACTAACCTTCCCGGCATGACCATCTCTCTCGAAGTCTCCGAAGGCGTCGGCACCCTCCTCCTGGACCGCCCGCCCATGAACGCCCTGGACATCGCCACCCAGGACCGGCTGCGCGAGCTGGCCGCGGAGGCGACCGCCCGTGCCGACGTCCGCGCCGTGGTGATCTACGGCGGCGAGAAGGTGTTCGCGGCCGGCGCGGACATCAAGGAGATGCAGGTCATGGACCACGCGGCGATGATCGCCCGGTCCCGCGACCTGCAGGACGCCTTCACCGCCGTGGCGCGGATCCCCAAGCCCGTGGTGGCTGCCGTCACGGGTTACGCCCTGGGCGGCGGCTGCGAGCTGGCGCTGTGCGCGGACTTCCGGATCGCCGCGGAGAACGCCAAGCTGGGCCAGCCCGAGATCCTCCTCGGCCTGATCCCGGGCGCCGGCGGCACCCAGCGGCTCTCCCGGCTGATCGGCCCCTCGAAGGCCAAGGACCTCATCTTCACCGGCCGGATGGTCAAGGCGGACGAGGCCCTCTCCCTCGGCCTGGTGGACCGGGTGGTCCCGGCGGAGAAGGTGTACGAGGAGGCGCACGCGTGGGCCGCGAAGCTGGCCCAGGGCCCGGCCATCGCTCTGCGCGCGGCCAAGGAGTGCGTGGACGCGGGCCTGGAGGCGGACATCGACACCGGCCTGGCCATCGAACGGAACTGGTTCGCGGGGCTGTTCGCGACCGAGGACCGCGAGCGCGGGATGCGGAGCTTCGTCGAGGAGGGCCCCGGCAAGGCGAAGTTCGTCTGACATCCCCCCTGCGGGTGGCTTAGCGCAGACTTAAAGAAACCTTAAGAGCTTATGGAGATCGACTCGCTGTAGCGATCTCCGCGCTCTGTGTAGTCGCAGGTCAACTCCCCTTTTGTCCTGTGAAGATTGCCTACGGCATATGACAAAACGACCCCTCGGAACCAGCCGTTCCGAGGGGCGTTTTCGCGCGGAACGGCCCGGCGGGGCATCCCTGCACTCCATGATGGGTGCATGGCGGGCCTGGAGGGTGTGGAGCAACCGCGGCAGCGCAGCAGCGCTTCCGCCGCACGGCCGACAGCGGCCTGCGGGGACGAACTGAGCCTGAAGTTAATGGAGTTGTACGGTAATCCCGCCGAGGCGGGAGCGGTACTGCCGTCCCGTCCGGAGTCGGCGGGGGACGCGCGCCGGCTGGCGCAGTACGTGGTCGTCCGGCAGTGGGGCCTGTCCGCCGCGGTCGCCGAGCACGCGGTGCTGCTCGTCTCCGAACTCGTCGGCAACGCCGTCCGGCACACCGGCGCCCGCTCCTTCGGGCTGAAGATGGCCCGCGGCCGGGGCCGGATCCGGGTGGAGGTGCGCGACCCCTCGCGCGGGCTGCCCTGCCTGCTGCCCGTCCACGAGCTCGACATCAGCGGCCGCGGGCTGTTCCTGGTGGACAAGCTCTCCGACCGCTGGGGCGCGGACCTGCTGCCGCGCGGGAAGATCACCTGGTTCGAGATGCGGGTGGCCGACCGGCACTGAGCCGGGCCGCCGCCGGGCCGTATCGCCCCGGGAAACGCAGAAGCCCCCTGTCGCCGTGGTGGGGCGGTGCGGGGGCTTCGTGAGTGCGCCGAGGACCTGAAGGGGGTGTGGTCCTCGGCGGTGAACGACCTCGCTCGGGTCAACGGGGAAGTCGTGGTTCCGACTATGGCAGAAGAGCGCCATGTTCGCCAAAAGTCCCGACTCGGACATAAGTGTGCATATCGTAAGAGTTTCTCGTTAAAGTCAAGGTGAGATGGGCCACGAACCTCTCTTTCGATGAATAACTATCGAATCAGACGGGTGAATCATCACCCTCCAGCCCCTCGGGCGGGTGAACGGACGGTTCCGGCGAAAGTCCCGAATTGGGTCAATCATTACCTTTAGCAGCATCCACCCCTTAAATGGGCTGGTGCCCTGTTACCCGGACCGCCGGGCCGTTCTCGCCGCCGGTGCGGCCGCCGCGACCGGGGCCCTCGCCGCCTGCGGCCCGGGCCGCCCCGCCGCCCCGGCCACCACGCCCGTACGCCCCGCAGCCCCGCCCCCCGCGGCCGCCACCGGCCCCGCAGCCCCGCCCCGCGCCCCGGCCCCCGCCCCGCGCACCTTCGCCGGACAGCCCCTGCAGATCGACCACGGCCCCCGCGACCGCCCCCGCGTCGCCCTCACCTTCCACGGCAACGGGGACCCCGCCACCGCCCGCGCCGTCCTCGCCGAGGCCGAGCGCGCCGGGGCCCGCCTGACCGTCCTCGCCGTCGGCACCTGGCTCGACGCGCACCCCGCACTCGCCCGCCGGATCCTCGACGGCGGCCACGAACTCGGCAACCACACCCAGCGCCACCTGGACATCTGCGCCATGCCCGAGGCCGAGGCCGCCGAGGAGATCGCCGGCTGCGCCCGCCGGCTGCGCACCCTCACCGGATCCGCCGGCAGCTGGTTCCGCCCCTCCCGGGCCCGCTACGCCACCCCGCTGGTCCGCACCCTCGCCCAGCGCGCCGGCTACCCCCACGTCCTGTCGTACGACGTGGACTCCCTCGACTTCACCTCGCCCGGCGCCGCGGCCGTCATCCGCAACGTCACCGGGGCCGTCCGCGAAGGATCGGTGGTGAGCCTGCACTTCGGCTACGCGGACACGGTCGCCGCCATGCCGCCCCTCCTCGACGACCTCGCGCGCCGCGGACTGCGCGCGGTGACCACCACGGAGCTGCTGACCCCATGACCCCCGCCTCCCCGCCCCGCAAGACCACCGCCCTCCTCGCCGGACTGCTCCTCGCCGCCCTGGCCGGCTGCGGGAGCGCCGACCGCAGCGCGCCCGAGGCCCCGGCCGCCGCCGGCAGTCCGGGCGCCCCGCGCCCCGCCCGCGCCGTGCCGGCCGCCCCGCCCGGACTGCCCGGGATGCCGCCCGTCCTCGACCCGAAGGACGTCTACGCGGCCGACCGCCCGGGCCTGCTCTCGCCGGTGGTCAAGGACTTCCCCTCGCGGGTCTACGTGCCCAACACCAACTCCAACACGGTCTCGGTCATCGACCCCGCGACCTACAAGGTGGTCGAGACGATCCCGGTCGGGGTCCAGCCGCAGCACGTGGTCCCCTCCTGGGACCTGAAGACCCTCTGGGTCAACAACAACCGCGGGCACACGCTCACCCCGATCGACCCGGCCACCGGCAAGGCCGGAAAGCCCGTCGAGGTCCACGACCCGTACAACCTGTACTTCACGCCGAACGGGAAGTACGCCGTCGTGATGGCCTCGATGGACCGCGAGCTCGTCTTCCGCGACCCGCACACCATGGAGCGCCGGAAGACGGTCCCGGTCACCTGCTACGGGGTCAACCACGCCGATTTCTCGGCGGACGGGCGGTACTTCATCGTCTCCTGCGAGTTCTCCGGAGAACTGCTCAAGGTCGACACGGAGAAGATGGAAGTCGTCGGCCAGCAGAAGATCCCCTTCGAGGGGTCCATGCCGCAGGACGTGAAGATCTCGCCCGACGGCAAGACCTTCTACATCGCCGACATGATGGCCCACGGCATGTGGGTCCTCGACGGGGAGAAGTTCACCACCCCGAAGCTGCTGCCCACCGGCAAGGGCTGCCACGGCCTCTACGTCAGCCGGGACTCCCGGGAGATGTACGTCTCCAACCGCGGCGAGGGCACGGTCTCGGTCTTCGACTTCCCGAAGAACCGCGTGACGAAGAAGTGGGAGCTGCCCGACGGCGGCAGCCCCGACATGGGCGGGGTCTCCGCCGACGGCAAGGTCCTGTGGCTCTCCGGCCGCTACGACGGCGAGGTGTACGCGATCGACACCACCACCGGGAAGCAGCTGGCCCGGATCCCGGTGGGCGGCGGCCCGCACGGGCTGGCCGTCTACCCGCAGCCCGGCCGCTACTCCCTCGGCCACACCGGCGTCTTCCGGTAGCCGGTCCGCACGCCTGCCCGTACCCGCACGGGTCCCGTACCGCTACGGGTACCCGTACGGACGCGGACGCGGCGGTGCCCCGGGGGCCGTACCGCCCCCGGGGCACCGCCGGCCTCACCGCGGGCCGCTCACCAGGCGACCGGGAGACGCTCCGGCAGCCGCTTGATGAAGCCCGTACGCCACACGAGGTTCTCCGCCGGGACGGCGAGGCGCAGTCCGGGCAGCCGCTCGACCAGCACCTCCAGGGCGATCTCCGCGTGCGCACGCCCCAGCGCGGAGGCCGGGCAGAAGTGCCGGCCCGCGCCGAAGGACAGGTGCGGGTTGGTCTCCCGACCCAGGTCGAGGCGGTCGGGGTCGGTGAACACCTCCGGGTCGAAGTTGGCGCCCTCGACCAGGACGAGCACCAGCTCGCCCTGCTTCACCAGCACGTCCCCGAGCTGCACGTCCGCCATGGCCAGGCGCGGCAGGCCGTCCCCGATGGACAGGTTCCAGCGCAGCAGCTCCTCCACGGCCGCCCCCGTGCGCTCCGGGTGGTCCCGCAGGTAGCCGACCAGCTCGGGCCGCTGGAGCAGTGCCAGCACCGCGAGCACCAGGAACGACGACGTGGACACCGCGCCCGCACCGAACAGGGACACGGCCACCGTCGCGAACATCTCGTCCGTCAGGTGCGCCGAGCCGGGGTCCGCCTCCCGCAGCTCCGCGAACCGGCCGAGCAGGCCCGTGCGCTCCCCGGCCGGCCGGCCCAGCTGGGCGTGGAACCGGTCGACGAAGTAGCCGACGTCCTTGTACCAGTTGAGCGCCGAGTCCTCGAAGGGCTCCGCCGCCGTCATGAACGCCACGTCCAGGCCCGCCATCAGGCGGCGCCAGTCCTCGAAGGGCGTGCCCAGGACCTCGCAGTGCAGCGCCGCCGAGAAGGGGTCGGCGAAGCCGGACCGCAGGTCGGCGGGGCCGCCCTCGGCCTCGAGCGCGTCGAGCAGGGCGTGCGCGGTGCTCCGCAGGAAGTCCTGGAGCCCCTTCTGGCGCGGGTTGAGGGACTTCATCACGGCGTTGCGCAGGCCCGCGCCGTTGATGTTGCCCATGTTGTTGACGACCTCGGGCGGGATCGTCAGCGCGTACTGCCGGGGCACGCCCGCGTTGGCGGTGTCCTTCAGGCTGAACCGCTCGTCCTCCAGCACCTGCTTGGCCAGCGCGAAACTGCTCACCAGCCAGGCCGGGTCGCCGGTGAGGGTGCGGACCCGGGCCACCGGGGCCTTCTCGCGCAGCCAGGCGCACTCCTCGGGGAGCACGTCGCCGCGGCGGGAGAGCGGGAAGTCCAGCAGGGCCTCCCCGGCCCCCGCGGACTCAAGCTGCTCGACACTCATCGGCGTTCCTTTCGGCTGCTTCCGGGCGCACGACCGCGTACGCCTGGTTGCGGGTGGCCCGCAGGCCCCCGCCACGGGCATAGAGCACCTCCGTCAGCGGCATGCTGACGTGGTAGGCGGAGACGGAGGAGGGCACGTCGAGAATGCTCGGCGTGTCCAGGAAGAACGGCAGTTCCGCGGCGATGTAGTCGAAGCACACGCCGAGCTGCTCGTCCGTGACGGCCTCCCCCTCGGGGAGTTTCGATCCGACGAAATGCAGGGCCATCCGCTCACAGCCCTTGCGGAAATCGTCATCGTTCTCCAGGAAATGCAGCACCCGCCGGTGCAGCAATTCGTATACCTGGTTCCCGCGGAATTCGGAGAGCGCCCGCACACGGATCTCCTGGTGTGGGGTGCGGGATTCCTCCACCCCCTTGAGTATCCTGCGCCGTACTGCCTTTATCTCCTTGGCGGCACGCTTCTCCGCGTGCTCCTGCGTGTAGCCGAACGCGGCGAACATGCGGTCCACATGGAGGTCTGCGTAGACGAAGTCGACCTGCGCGAACCGCTCCGTGGCCCAACGGGCGAGACCGGCTATCCGCTCCGCGCTGAAGTAGCTGTTGCCGGGACTCACGCCGATCAGGACGTGGTCCCCGTCTTCCCAGATGTGCTGGCAGGTACGAGTGAAGGGCAGGACCTCGAATGATGCGTCAATTGCAACGTCAGTAGTGATCGTCACCTGTGTGATCGCCCTTGTTGCCGCATGTCCCTGGGAGCCCTGCGCTCCTGGTGTGGCGGCAATGCCGTTAAGTTATCCCGTGGCGTCGGAGCGTGACAAGTGCAGGCCGGATTTGTTGGCTGGAATTATTGCTTCCGCACTACGGAAGGGTAATTGAATACCTGTCGTCTGTTCGGTCGGGAGACGGCGGACGGGCGGGCGGGAGGAGGGCGGCGGGCGGCCGGGACCCCAGGGGTACGGCCGGGCCGCGGCCGCCGCTACCCTGAGCCGGTCAGCAAGCACCAAGAAGGGGTGGATCCCAGTGGCGGACATCGAGAGCGCACGCGAGACCTTCGGCCGGTTCGACGTGAACGGCGACGGCTTCGTGACCGCCGACGAGTTCAAGCAGGCCATGGCTCAGATGGGCGACCCGTTCGTCACCGGCCCGGTGGCCGAGGCGGTCATCGCGTCCAAGGACGCGAACGCGGACGGCCTGCTGAGCTTCGACGAGTTCTGGGCCGCCCTGAACAAGTGAGGCCCGGCCGCGGGCCGGCGCACCGCCCCGGCCCGCGGAGACCGCCCCGCACCTACGCCGTCTCCTCCGGGACACCCTCAGCGGCCGCCCCGGCCCCCGCCGCCTCCCCCACCTCGGCGAGCGCCTCCTCCAGCCAGCGCAGCCAGAAGTGCTCCATGCTGATCCCGCCGCGCAGCACCAGCCGGTGCAGCCGGTCCTGCTCCGAGTCCCGGTCCGGCGGGAAGTCCCGGGCCCCGATGGCCTCGTACATCTCCAGCTGCCGCCGGTGCAGCTCCACGTGCCGCCGCAGCTCCGCCGCCAGCCCGTCCGTACCCACCACGCCCGCCGCGCGCATCCGCAGCAGCAGCGGGTCCCGGATCGGCTTGGGGTCCTGGCTCCCGGCCACCCAGCGGGTCAGCTCCGCCCGCCCCGCGGGCAGCACCTCGAACTCCTTCTTCTGCCCCCGCGTCGGCTGGGCCGAAGGCAGCGCCCGGATCAGCCCGGCCTCCTCCAGCCGGCCGAGCTCCCGGTAGATCTGCTGGTGCGTCGCCGACCAGAAGTACCCGATCGACTTGTCGAACCGCCGGGTCAGCTCCAGCCCCGACGAAGGCCTTTCGAGCAGGGCGGTGAGGATGGCGTGCGGCAGCGACATACGGCCATCGTAGACAGGCCCTAGGCGCGCACCGCGGGCCAGGAGCCCAGCTCCTCCGGGGTGCGGGGCCCCGGCTCGCGCTCCGCCAGCAGCCCCTGCGCCCGCAGGAACCCGGCCACCGCCGGCGCCCAGGCCGGGCGCAGCCGCGCCGAGCGCAGCAGTGCGGCGTCCGACAGCAGCTCCGCGGCCGGGCCCGTGCGCAGCCCGTCCGCGGCCAGTACGGCCGCGTCGTCGGCCCAGCGGACGGCCAGCTCCACGTCGTGCGTGGACATCACCACCGTCGTCCCCAGGTCCCGCAGACCCGCCAGGGCCTCCAGCAGCCGCTCCTGGCCGTCCGGGTCCAGCCCGGCCGTCGGCTCGTCGAGGATCAGCACCCGCGGCCGCATGGCCACCGCCCCCGCGATCGCGGCCCGCTTGCGCTGCCCGTACGACAGCAGGTGCGTGGGCCGGTCCCGCACGGCTTCGATGTCGAGTGCGGCCAGGGCCGCGTCCACCCGCTCCTGCACCTCGGCGGTGCCCAGCCCCAGGTTCAGCGGCCCGAAGGACACGTCCTGGGCCACGGAGGCCGCGAACAGCTGGTCGTCGGGGTCCTGCACCACCAGCTGCACCGAGGTCCGCAGCCGGGTCAGCCCCGCCCGGTCGTAGCGCACCGGCTCTCCGTCCAGCAGCAGTGCGCCCCCGCCGCGCGGCAGCCGCAGCCCCCCGCTGAGCAGCCGCAGCAGCGTGGTCTTGCCGCTGCCGTTGCGCCCCAGCAGGACCAGGGACCGGCCCTCCGGGATGCCGAAGCCGATCCCCGAGAGCACCGGCGGCCCGTCCTCGTAGGCGTACCGCGCATCGACCAGTTCCACCAACGGCCTCACAGCCAGAGCCCTTTCAGTACGAGGGTGACCGCGACGACCGCGCCCAGCAGGGCGCCCGAGGCGGTCAGGAAGCGGCCCGAGACGGCCGCCTGGGGCACCAGCACCCGCAGGGTGCCGTCGTACCCGCGCCCGGCCAGCCCCGACTGGAGCCGCCCGGCGCGGTCGAAGGCCCGGACGAACGCGGTCGCGCCCAGCCCGGCCAGCGAACGCCAGGCCGCGGCCCGGCTCGTGTGCCCCAGCCGGGCGGCCTGGGCGCGCCGCACCTGCGCCAGCGAGTCCAGCAGCAGGAAGCCGATCCGGTACATCACCAGGGCCACGTCGACCACGGGCGCCGGCACCCCCGCCCGCACCAGCCGCGGCAGCACGTCCGAGACGGGGGTCGTGAACGCGAACAGGAGCACGCCGAGGGAGGCCGCCGAGGTCCGCAGCAGCAGCTCGGCGGCCAGTCGCGGGCCGCCGGGGGCCAGGGAGACCCAGCCCGCCGGCCCGCCCACGGCGAACAGCAGCGGCACCGCGCCGGTGAAGCAGAAGCCGAGCGGGATCCGGAAGGCCCGCCACAGCTGGCGGGCAGCCACCCCGGCCGGTCCCAGCAGGACCGCCAGGGTGGCGGCCGCGACCACCGGACCGCCCGGCCAGGGCGGCAGGCACAGCGCACACAGCGTCAGGCCCAGTCCCAGCAGGGCCTTCTCCAGCGGATGGCGGCGGCGCCAGCGGCTGCCGTGCGCCGCGGCGTCGATGGGCAGCACCGGCTACGCGTTCCCGTCCGCGGTGCCCGCAGCGCCCCCGGCGGCGGCACCCGCCGCCTTCGCCTCGCCCTGCCGGCGGCCGCGGCGCACCCCGAAGTAGTACGCGAGCACGCCCGCGCCGATCGCCGCCTGGAGGGCGAACAGCGCCGACTCGACCTCCCCGGACGGGGGCTCGTACAGCGGGGAGAACCAGGGCTCGTAGTCCGGCTTCAGCTCGGTGATGGCCGCTTCCGCCTGTGCGTCCGCACCGGCGAACGGCTCCTCCTTGCCCTCGCCCAGGCCCAGGGCCAGCGGCAGCACCGCCAGGGCGGCGACCAGGAGCAGCAGCAGGGTGTTGATCTTCGCGTTCCGGCTCATCAGACCGAGGCCTCCGTCTTCGTGCCCGACTCCGTACCCCTGCCACCGTCCGCGCCCCCGGCGTCCCCGGTGATCCCGGCGGTCTTCGCGTCCTTGCGGCCGAGCACGCCCAGGCGGATCAGGTCGGCCGCGCTGGACTGCCGCAGCAGCCGCACGACGAGGACGGTCAGCAGGCCCTCGCTGACCGCGAGCGGGATCTGCGTGACGGCGAAGATGCCGCCGAACTTGGCCAGCGCTCCGGCGAAGCCGGTCCCCGGGTCGGGGAACGCCAGCGCCAGCTGCACGCTGGTCACGCAGTACGTGACCAGGTCGGCGAAGAAGGCGCCGAAGAACACCGACACCATGAGCGGGGTGCCCGAGCGGCGCAGCAGCCGGTAGACGGCGTAGCCCGCCCAGGGCCCGGCGATCGCCATCGAGAAGACGTTGGCGCCGAGTGTGGTCAGACCGCCGTGGGCCAGCAGCAGTGCCTGGAAGAGCAGGGTGATGGTGCCGAGCACCGCCATGATGGGCGGCCGGAACAGGATGGCCCCGAGCCCGGTACCCGTCGGGTGCGAGCAACTGCCCGTCACCGAGGGGATCTTCAGGGCGGACAGGACGAACGTGAAGGCGCCGGAGGCGCCGAGCAGCAGGGTGCTCTCAGGGTTGGACTTGACCTCGCGGGTCAGGGCCCGGACGCCGTGGACGACGAACGGAGCGGACGCGGCGCCCCAGGCGGCCGCGTGCAAAGGGGGCAGGAACCCCTCGGCTATATGCATGAGTGGGGAGACCTCTCCAGCACCTCGTGGATGGACAACGCGCCCCGGCCGGTCTCCTGGCTCACGGGTGTTGCCGCCCTGGCTCCGCCTTCCCGGTCTTCGCAGTCACCCGCAGCGGACCAGTGGCTTCCCGCAGGAGTGGAGCCGGACTTCCCGATCACAGTGGCGAGGGCCGCACCGGTTTTCCACCGGTTTCCCGAACACCAAGGCCGTACGACCCTAGTCGGCCGCCCCGCCGCCCACAACCTGCCCCCTCGGCCCGGGTCCCCTGCCGTGACCTGGACGTACGTACCTGCGGGGGCGCTGCGGCCCGCCCGCGGCCGGGTGGATCACCGGCCGCGGGCGGGCCGGTCCTCAGCAGACGTTCCTGTGCTGGACGTCCACGACGAAGCGCTCCGGCTTGTGGAGCTTGAAGGTGGAGTAGGAGGGCTTGGTGGTGAAGGCGGCGCCGAAGGTCACGTACCCCTCGTAGTCGCCGGTGAGGGCGAGGCCCTTGAGCTTGGGCAGCCAGATCCTGGTCAGCTTGGGGCCCTTGTAGACGGACTGCCCGGCGTCGTTGTGCGCCTGGGCCGGGTTCAGCCGGATCTCCAGGAAGTACTTCCCGGCGAGCGGGACCTTCTTCCCGGACCCGTCGTAGCGCAGTTCGGCCACCCGCTTGACGGTCACCGAGGGTATGTAGCCCTTGATGTCCACGACGATCCGGTCGAAGGTGCAGTGCCCGCCCCAGCGGGCGTTGACCACGAGCGGGGTCTGGGTGGCGGCGGTGAGCTGCGGCGCGGCGGCCGCCGGAGCCGCGGCGGCGGAAGCCGGGGCCGCGAGCGCGACACCGGCGGTGAGCAGGACGCCCGTGGCCGCGGCCACGAGTCGCTGACGGCGGACGGAACGGTGAGGCATGACGACCCCCGGTTCTCCTGAGGCGGGGACAATGCTGTCTCCAGAAGAGACATCCCTCACACTCCCGCCGGTTCCCCCCTCCGCCGCCGATTTCCGGCGGCGGAGGGGGTCGGGCGGTCAGGCGGTCAGCACTCGATGACGTTGACCGCGAGGCCGCCGCGGGCCGTCTCCTTGTACTTGACCTTCATGTCGGCGCCGGTCTCCTTCATGGTCTTGATGACCTTGTCGAGGGAGACCTTGTGGCTGCCGTCGCCGCGCAGGGCCATGCGGGCGGCGGTGACGGCCTTGACGGCCGCCATGCCGTTGCGCTCGATGCAGGGGATCTGGACCAGGCCGCCGACCGGGTCGCAGGTCAGGCCCAGGTTGTGCTCCATGCCGATCTCGGCGGCGTTCTCCACCTGCTCGGGGGTGCCGCCCATGACCTCGGCGAGGGCGCCCGCGGCCATCGAGCAGGCCGAGCCGACCTCGCCCTGGCAGCCGACCTCGGCACCGGAGATCGAGGCGTTCTCCTTGAAGAGCATGCCGATGGCTCCGGCGGCCAGCAGGAAGCGGACCACGCCGTCCTCGTCGGCGCCGGGCACGAAGTTCACGTAGTAGTGCAGGACGGCCGGCAGGACGCCCGCCGCGCCGTTGGTCGGGGCGGTGACGACCCGGCCGCCGGCCGCGTTCTCCTCGTTGACCGCCATCGCGTAGATCGTCGTCCACTCGCTGCGGTGCAGCAGCGGGTCGCCCTCGGTGCGCAGCTGGCGGGCCGTGGCGGCGGCGCGGCGCTTGACGCGCAGCCCGCCCGGCAGGATGCCCTCGCGGGAGATGCCGCGCTGCACGCAGGCCTGCATGACCCCCCAGATCTCCAGCAGGCCGGCGCGGATCTCCTCCTCCGTACGCCAGGCCTTCTCGTTCTCCAGCATCAGGGAGGAGATCGACAGCCCGGTCTCGCGGGCCAGGCGCAGCATCTCGTCGCCGGAGCGGAAGGGGTACTTCAGCACCGTGTCGTCGAGCTTGATCCGGTCCTCGCCCACCGCGTCCTCGTCGACGACGAAGCCGCCGCCGACCGAGTAGTAGGTCTTCTCCAGCAGCGGGGTGCCGGCCGCGTCGTACGCGAAGAGGGTCATGCCGTTCGCGTGGTACGGCAGGGAGCGGCGGCGGTGCAGGATCAGCTGGTTCGGCTCGTCGAACGCGATCTCGTGGGCATCGTCTATCTCCGTGCCGAGCAGGCGCAGCCGGCCCGTGCGGCGGATCCGCTCGACCTCGTCGTCGGCGCTCTCCACGTCCACGGTGCGGGGGGAGTGCCCCTCCAGGCCCAGCAGCACGGCCTTCGGCGTGCCGTGCCCGTGCCCGGTGGCGCCCAGGGAGCCGAAGAGCTCCGCGCGCACCGAGTCGGTCTGGGCGAGGACCCCGTCCTTCTTCAGGCGGTTCACGAACATGCGGGCGGCCCGCATGGGGCCGACCGTGTGGGAGGACGACGGCCCGATGCCGATGGAGAAGAGGTCGAACACGGAAATGGCCACGGTGGCGGACTCCCTTGTCAGCTCGTGGGGTGGGAGGGGGCAGGAGGTGCGGGAGGTGCAGGAGGGGGCGTGAGGGGGTGGAGCAGCGGGGCGTTTCGGGGATTTTGTCCGGCAGAAGAGCGTATCGCGGCCAGGTGAACGGCAGCTCTGCCCGAGCCGTCCGCCGGGCGTCGCCCCGGCGTGAGCCGCCTCACGCCGCCCCGGCCCGGCCCGCAGGAGCAGCAGGGGAGCGCGGGCGGCGCGAAAAGAACGACAAGCACGAAAAAGGGGCCCGGCCTGTGGAGAACGAAGGCCGGGCCCCTCCCGTACGCGTCTAGAGCGACGGGTACAGCGGGTGCTTCGCCGCCAGCGCGGAGACGCGGGCCTTCAGCGACTCGCTGTCGTACTCCGGCTTGAGCGTCTCGGCGATGATGTCGGCGACCTCGGTGAAGTCCTCGGCGCCGAAACCGCGGGTGGCCAGGGCCGGGGTGCCGATCCGCAGGCCCGAGGTGACCATCGGGGGCCGCGGGTCGTTCGGGATGGCGTTGCGGTTGACCGTGATGCCGACCTCGTGGAGGCGGTCCTCGGCCTGCTGGCCGTCCAGCTCCGAGTTGCGCAGGTCCACCAGGACCAGGTGCACGTCGGTGCCGCCGGACAGCACGTCCACGCCCACGGCCTTGACGTCGTCCTGCACCAGGCGCTCGGCGATGATCTTCGCGCCGGCCAGGGTGCGCTCCTGGCGCTCCTTGAACTCGGGCGAGGCGGCGACCTTGAAGGAGACCGCCTTGGCCGCGATCACGTGCTCCAGCGGGCCGCCCTGCTGACCCGGGAAGACCGCGGAGTTGATCTTCTTGGCCAGCTCCTGCGTGGACAGGATGACGCCGCCGCGCGGACCGCCGAGGGTCTTGTGCGTGGTGGTGGTGACCACGTGGGCGTGCGGCACCGGGTTCGGGTGCAGGCCCGCGGCGACCAGGCCCGCGAAGTGGGCCATGTCGACCATCAGGTACGCGCCGACCTCGTCCGCGATCCGGCGGAAGGCGGCGAAGTCCAGCTGGCGCGGGTACGCGGACCAGCCGGCCACGATCAGCTGCGGCTTGGACTCCTTGGCGAGGCGCTCGACCTCGGCCATGTCGACCTGGCCGGTCTCGTCCACGTGGTACGGGACCACGTTGTAGAGCTTGCCGGAGAAGTTGATCTTCATGCCGTGGGTCAGGTGACCGCCGTGGGCCAGGTTCAGGCCCATGATCGTGTCGCCCGGCTTCAGCAGCGCGAACATCGCGGCGGCGTTGGCCTGCGCACCCGAGTGGGGCTGCACGTTGGCGGCCTCGGCGCCGAAGAGGGCCTTGATGCGGTCGATCGCGATCTGCTCGACCACGTCGACGTGCTCGCAGCCGCCGTAGTAGCGGCGGCCGGGGTAGCCCTCGGCGTACTTGTTGGTCAGGACCGAGCCCTGGGCCTCCATGACCGCGACCGGAGCGAAGTTCTCCGAGGCGATCATTTCCAGGGTCGACTGCTGGCGGTGGAGCTCGGCGTCGACGGCCTTGGCGACGTCCGGGTCCAGCTCGTGGAGGGGAGTGTTCAGAACAGACATCGGATTCCCTCTAGGTGGTGGTCAGCCCGCGATCTCGGTGTACTGGTCGGCGGTGAGCAGGTCGGCCGGCTCCTCCGCGACGCGCACCTTGAACAGCCAGCCGCCCTCGAAGGGCGCGGAGTTCACGAGCGCCGGGTCGTCCACGACGTCCTGGTTGGCCTCGACGACCTCGCCCGTCACCGGGGCGTACAGGTCGCTGACCGACTTCGTGGACTCAAGCTCGCCGCAGGTCTCGCCGGCGGTCACGGTCTCGCCCACCTCGGGGAGCTGGGCGTAGACGACGTCACCGAGCGCGTTGGCCGCGAACTCGGTGATGCCGACCGTCGCGACGCCGTCCTCGGCGACCGACACCCACTCGTGCTCCTTGGTGTAGCGCAGCTGCTGGGGGTTGCTCATGACCTGATTCTCCTGGATGCGGGGGAGTGCGATGGGACAGAGGTGGTACGGGAGTCCTGCGGTGCGTCCGGGCCGGGCCCGATCGTCACTTCTGGCGCTTGTAGAACGGCAGGGCGACGACCTCGTACGGCTCATGCGTACCGCGGATGTCGACGCCGACGCCGGAGGTGCCCGCCTCGGCGTGGGCCGCGTCGACGTACGCCATGGCGATCGGCTTGCCCAGCGTCGGGGACGGCGCACCGGAGGTGACCTCGCCGATCACCTCGCCGCCGGCGACGACCGGGAAGCCGGCGCGCGGGACGCGGCGGCCCTCGGCGACCAGGCCGACCAGCTTGCGCGGCGGGTTCGTCGCGGCGCGCTCGGCGGCGGCCTCCAGGGCGGCGCGGCCCACGAAGTCCCCCTCCTTCTCGAACTTCACGACCCGGCCCAGACCCGCGTCGAACGGGGTCAGCGCGGTCGTCAGCTCGTGCCCGTACAGCGGCATGCCCGCCTCCAGGCGCAGGGTGTCGCGGCAGGACAGCCCGCAGGGCACCAGGCCGGCGGACTCGCCCGCCTTCGTGAGGGCCTCCCACAGCTGCACGGCGTGCTCCGGCTTCACGAAGAGCTCGAAGCCGTCCTCGCCGGTGTAGCCGGTACGGGCGATCAGCGCCGGGACCCCGGCGACGGTGCCCGGCAGGCCCGCGTAGTACTTCAGCCCGTCCAGGTCGGCGTCGGTCAGCCGGGCCAGGATGCCGGGGGACTCGGGGCCCTGCACGGCCAGCAGCGCGTACGCGTCGCGGTCGTCGCGGACCTCGGCGTCGAAGCCGGCGGCGCGCTCGGTCAGGGCGTCGAGGACGACCTGCGCGTTGGAGGCGTTCGCGACGACCATGTACTCGGTCTCGCCCAGGCGGTAGACGATCAGGTCGTCGAGGATGCCGCCGTCGGCCTGGCAGATGTGCGTGTAGCGGGCGCGGCCGACGCCGACCGTGGAGATGTTGCCGACCAGCGCGTAGTCCAGGAGCGCGACGGCCCCGGCGCCGGTCACGGTGATCTCGCCCATGTGGGAGAGGTCGAAGAGGCCGGCCCTGGTGCGGACGGCGTTGTGCTCGTCCCGCTCGCTGCCGTAGCGCAGCGGCATGTCCCAGCCCGCGAAATCGGTCATGGTCGCGCCGAGCGCGCGGTGGACGGCGTCCAGGGCGGTCAGACGGGGGGTGTTCGTCATAAGGCTGGCTCTCCAAGGCAGGTCCGCGACAGGGTGAGGACTTTCCTCCCCATCTGTCATCGGAACCTGAGAGGTTCATCACGACCGTACGTGTATACGGAAGCGACTTGCACCTTGGGTGGAGCCGGCGGTCCGTGACAACCGCACGCCTCGCTTTTCAGATGTGCCTCGCCCGCGCGGTACGGGGCCTGAGAGATTCAAGGGAGGGACTTGCTCCTTCGGCGTCCGACCGCGTCTCGTTATTCGGACAGCGGCGGAACTCTCCCGCGCGGATTCAAGCGGCCTTTATGCAGTTGGTCGTACGGCGTGGCGGGCACATCATTGCACGGGCGGAACCGGCCCGGAACCGTGGGCCGCGCATTACCGTCTCTTTACACGCCGTGGGCAAGGGTCCGGAGTGGCCCGACTAGGGGAGGCGAACGCTGTGCGGAGATTCGGAGCTCTGGCGGGTACGACCGGGGGAGCGGTACCCGCTGCCGGGGTCGCCGCGCCGGGGGCCGCCGCGGGGGTCCCGGCCCAGCCCGGCAGCCGCCACCGCGCGCGCCTGGCCGCCGTCCTGGAGCCCTCCCGGCGCGCCCGGGTGGAGGCCGTGGAGACAGGGGAGGCCGGCGTGACCGTGCGCGACCTCCGCGGCCGCGGGGGAAACAGCCCCGACCGGCTGGAATTCGCCGCCGGGGACGTGGTCGTGGTCTCCGGGCTCCCCGGCAGCGGCAAGAGCACGCTGATGAAGCGCGCCGTCGCCGGCGGCGGCATCGACTCCCAGGACGTGCGCGAGCAGTGGGAGCGCCGGATGCCCGCCCGGCTCCCGTACGCCCTCTACCGCCCCCTCGTCCGCCTCGCGCACTACGCCGGGCTGCGCCGCGCCCTGCGCTCCGGCGCGAGCGTCGTCGTGCACGACTGCGGCACCCAGCCCTGGGTGCGGGCCCTGCTCGCCCGCGCCGCCCGCCGCCGCGGCAGCTCCCTCCACCTGGTCCTCCTCGACGCCACCCCCGGCGAGGCCCTCGCCGGACAGGCCGCCCGCGGCCGCGGGGTCTCCGCCTACGCCTTCGCCCGGCACCGCAGCACGGCCGGGCGGCTGCTGACCGCCGCCGAGGCGGGCGCCCCGCCCGCCGGCTGCGCCTCCGTCGTCCTCCTCGACCGCCCGGCCGCCGCCGCCCTGCAATCCGTCGGCTTCGCACCCGGCCCCGCCGGGACCGCTTAGTGTCTACGCGTCGGCCGTGCGCGCCGGCAGGGCGGGAAGGGCGCGGGTGATCATGCAGGACGGGACGTACGCGGGCGGCTCCGACGGGTTCGGGGGCGGCGCGCCCGGTGCGGCGTACGGGGACGGGTACGGGCAGGCGTACGGGGACGGCGGCCCGGCAGGCCCCCCCGGCAGCACCTGGCCCGCCAACGAGCTCGAGGAGGCCCTCACCGCCTCCCTCGGCAACCCCGCCGCGGGCGGCCGCCTCCTGGAGGTCCTCGGCCGCAGCCAGGTGTGGGTCCCGCTGCCCGGGGGCGGCGGCCCGGACCGCCCCAGCCTGACCCTGCCCACCATGGACATCGGCGGCGCCGCCTTCGTGCCCGTCTACAGCTCCCAGCAGCAGTTCGTGCAGTGCGCCGGCGCCCACATGCCCTTCGCCGTGGCCCCCGCCGTCGAGTTCGCCCGCGGACTGCCGCCCCAGCTCGGCATCGCGGTCAACCCCGAGGGCGCCGTCGGCCTGCCCCTGCCCCCCGAGGCCGTGGCCGAGCTGTGCCGGGCCGGGCGCACCCCCCTCGACGGCCCCTCGACCGGCGGCCGCGTCCGGCTCTACGAGCCCGACTGGCAGGAGGACCCGGTGGACTTCCTGTCCGCCGCCGGCGAGGAGTTCCGCGCCACCGGCGTGGTCGCCTCGGCGCGCCGCTGCCTCGCCAGCATCGAGGGCGGCGAACCGGTGATGTTCATCGGCGTCCAGTTCACCGGCTGGGAGGACGCCGACAGCAACGCCCCCATGGAGGCCCTCTCCCGGGCCCTGGGCCGGATCCGGCCGCCCTGGCCGGTGAACCTGCTCCTCCTCGACGCGGCCCAGGATCCGGTCGCCGACTGGATGGCGGAACACGTCCGCCCCTTCTACCTGCCGTAGCCGCCCTTAAGCTGGTTACATTTCCTCGCCGACCCGCAGCGGCACCGTGCCGGCGCGACGGCCGGAACGCGCCGGGTACGCGGTGCGAAGTGTCGGAGTGACTGAAGAGGGGTACCGGGTGAGTGCGTCAGGCACGGCCGCGGCCGGCCAGGTCGAGCACATGCTGCGCCAGGTCACGCCCGGGCGCTACGAGAGCTACGAGGCCCTCCTGCAGGCCCTCGCCGACGGGCAGCTGTGGATGCTGCTCTGGCAGGGCCGCTCCGGATCCCCGGACGCCCAGTACGGCAGCATGGAGGTCGACGGCCTCGGCTACGCGCCCTGCGTGACCTCCCCGCAGGAGCTGGCCGCCAGCGGCTGGGGCCGCGGGTACGAGGTGCTCTCCGGCCGCGACGCGGCCCGCGCCCTCTACCCCGACCGCTGGGGCATCTGGCTGAATCCGCACGTCCAGGGCGGCGGGGTCGGCATCCCCTGGGCCGACCTGCGCCGCATCGCCACCGGGCTCGACCGGATGCCCGCCGGGCCGCTGCGCCTGTCGGAACCCGCCATCGAGCTCCCGCAGTTCTACGCCCTGCTCACCCAGCACGCGCACCGCACCCCGGCCGTCCGCTCCCTGCGGCGCGTCTGGGTGCAGCCCGCGCTCGGCACGGCGTACCTCGCCATCGGCCTCGACCTGTACGAGGGCTCTGCGGCGGCCGTGGAGTCCGCGCGGGCCATGATGCGCCAGGCCGTCGCGGCGGTCCCGGAGGGGCTGCCCGTGTCGACGGTCGCCATGGCCGACGAGCACGACCCGGTCGCCATGTGGCTGCGGGCCCAGGCGCGCCCCTTCTACGACCGCGAGTCCCAGGCCGCCGGCTACTGACCGGACCGGGGGCCGGGCCCGCCCCGGCTCCCGCCCGCCCTCACTCCTCCCCGGCGGCCAGCAGCGAGCTGGCCAGCGGGGTGCGCCGGTGCAGGATCCAGCGGCCCGAGCGCTGCGAGGTGACCAGCCGAGAGCGGCGCAGCACCCCGAGGTGCTGGCTGACGGCCGCCGGGCTCATGTTCAGGTACGCGGCGAGCTGGGTGGTGGACACCGGCAGGTCCAGATGGGCGAGCAGGGCCGCCCGGCTGCGCCCGAGCAGGTCGCCGAGGGGTTCGGCGGCCGCCTGCGGGGTGTCCTCCCACAGGGTGGCGATCCCGCGCGGGGCGTAGGCCAGGGCCGGCTGGTAGGGCTCGTTGTGCAGGACGTACAGGTTCGGCCAGGCGAAGACGCAGGGCACCAGCACCAGTCCGGTCCCGCTGGCGTCGCGGAGGGCCGAGTGGCCCGGTTTGTCCACGAGCAGCCGGCCGTCGGCGAACGCGGCCTGCGGGTGCAGGTCGGCGAGCACCCGGTCGAGCCCGCCCGCCGCCAGCTGGTGCGAGCGGTGGACGAGGTCCGCGTCGTGCAGGGCCCGCACCCGGGGCCAGACCGGTTCGACGGCGGCGGCCCAGTACGCGCCGAGGGTGTCCGCCAGCTCCGCGAGCCCGCGGGCGGGCCGCTCGTACAGGCCGTGCAGCTCCTCGGGCAGCTGCCCGTCCGCCGTGCGCAGCTCGTCCAGGGAGCGGCGCACCTCGGCGGGCGGGGTGGCGGCCACCGCGGCGAGCTCCTCCGGGAAGCTGCCGGTGAGCCGCTCCGGGGGCGGGGCCAGGAAGTCGGGCAGGAACCGCGGGCCCCGGACCAGGGCGTGCAGGACGCGCAGGTCCAGCCCGGCGGCCCGGGGGCGGGCCATCGCCACCCAGGGCCGGTGCACGGCGGGGCGGCGGGTGCCGACGAGCACGGGGACGCTGTGGACCAGTTCCTCCAGCGGCGACCGGGCGAAGCGGATGCGGGCCAGGTCACTGGCGGCGAGCCGTATCTCGATCACCCGGCGGAGCATAGGCAGCCCCGGGCGCGGCGGCAACGGGGTCCCGGGGCGGGGCCCGTCCGCGGGCGGGGCCGCCGCGGGCGGAGGGCGGGCGGCCGATTAAGCGGTGACGAAAACGTGGTGCGCGCGACGGCGGCCGGGGGAATCTGTGGGCGGGTCGGAGCCGGCCGGTACGGCGGCCCCGCACCCGGGCTGTACCGCACGGAAAGGCGGGGGCGGCGGGTCTGGGCCGGCCGCCCCCACGGGGGCCGCACTGCCGGCATCCGGCTCCGCACCGTGTCCTGCCGGAGTCCGGATGCTGGACAGTGTGTCCGAAAACAGCCGTCGGCCGTTTTGTCCGGCGCCCCAATTCACCTCGGCAAAAGCGGGGTTGGGGGCAATGTCCGTTCCGCGATGAACGGGCCGTTGTGCACCGCTGAGTCGACTGGAGAGTTCGGATAACGGAAGCCCGCAAACCACATCACGGTTGCGCATCCATTCACCTGCAGGTCTGGCGGGTGATCGCGCGACCGTTGAAGACTCCCCCCACCGAAGGCCGGTCAATCCCGAAACCACCAGCTCTTCCGGTGCACTTCAGACGCAATTCGCACCAACAGCGACACCGATGTGAACCAAGCCGCTACAGCGGCGGGCATGGGCCGGCCATCGTCGGCCGAGAGGGGTCCCCACCACGATGACGGCACCACTTCACGACACGAGTACGGACGAGCCCGCAGCCGTTGTCGCCGCCGAACCGCCGCAGAAGGCGATCGAGGGGCGCTCCCCGTGGAAGATCGCCTGGTCCCGGCTCAAGCGCGACAAGGTCGCCCTGGCCGGCGGTGTCATCGTGCTCCTGCTGATCCTCGTCGCGGTCTTCGCGCCGCTGATCGTCAAGATGTTCGGCCACCCGCCGGACGAGCTCCACGAGGACCTCCTGGACCCCCTGCTCGGCCTCCCGCTGGGTGAGTACGGCGGCATCAGCAAGGACTTCCTGCTGGGCATCGAGCCGGTCAACGGCCGCGACGTCTTCAGCCGGATCGTCTACGGCGCCCGGATCTCCCTCCTGGTGGCCTTCCTCTCCGCCTTCGTCGCGGTCTCCCTCGGCACCCTCTTCGGCGTGATGGCCGGCTACTTCGGCGGCTGGGTCGACGCCGCGATCAGCCGTGTCATGGACCTGCTGCTCGCCTTCCCGCAGCTCCTCTTCATCATCGCCCTCATCTCGGTGATCCCGAGCAAGCTGTGGGGCTTCGAGGGCTCCGGCCTGCGCATCGCCGTCCTGGTCCTGGTCATCGGCTTCTTCGGCTGGCCGTACATCGGCCGCATCGTGCGCGGCCAGACCCTGTCCCTGCGCGAGCGGGAGTACGTGGAGGCCGCGCGCAGCCTCGGCGCGGGCCGGATGTACATCCTCTTCCGCGAGCTGCTCCCCAACCTGGTGGCGCCGATCACCGTCTACACGACGCTGATGATCCCCACCAACGTGCTGACCGAGGCCGCCCTGAGCTTCCTCGGCGTCGGCGTCAAGCCGCCCACCCCGTCGTGGGGCGAGACCCTCGCGACGGCCGTGCGCACCTACCAGGACGATCCGCTGTTCCTGATCTTCCCGGGCACGGCGATCTTCATCACCGTGCTGGCGTTCAACCTCTTCGGCGACGGCGTCCGCGACGCCCTCGACCCCAAGGGCGCCCGCTAGCACACCAGCAGGACCAGCAGGACCAGCAGGACACGCAGGAAAACCGGTACATCGGCTCCCAGAGGCCGGAACTACTACGGAGGTTGCGAGCATCGTGACTACCCACCGCATCTCGAAGCGCAGGCTGGCCGCAGGCACGGCCGTCGTGCTCGCGGCCATGCTGACGGCCACCGCCTGCGGCGGCGGCACCGAGTCCAAGGGCGGCGAGAAGAACGCCGGCGGTGCCGCGGGCTTCAACGCCGGCATCAACAAGGTCTCGAACGCGTCGGACAAGACGGGCGGCGAGCTCAAGTTCGTCGGTACCCAGGACGCCGACTCGTGGGACCCGCAGCGCGGCTACTACGGCTTCATGTGGGACTTCTCCCGCTACTACACCCGCCAGCTGGTCTCCTTCGCGCCGGCCCCGGGCACGGGCAGCACCGAGCTGGTCCCGGACCTCGCGTCCGCCCTGCCGGAGATCTCCCCGGACGGCAAGACGTACAAGTTCACCCTCAAGGACAACGTGACCTGGGAGGACGGCTCGCCCGTCACCGCCCAGGACATCAAGTACGGCATCCAGCGCACCTGGGCCCAGGACGTCATCTCCGGCGGCCCGGTCTACCTGATGCAGGTCCTGGACCCGAAGAGCGAGTACAAGGGCCCGTACAAGGACAAGGCCGCGGACAAGCTCGGCCTGAAGGCCATCGAGACCCCCGACGCCAAGACCATCATCTTCAAGCTGCCGAAGGCCAACGGCGACTTCCTGCAGATGCTGGCCATGCCGGCGGCCTCCCCGGTCAAGGCGGACAAGGACACGGCCGGCAAGTACGGCCTCAAGCCCTTCTCCAACGGCCCGTACAAGATCGACTCGTACGAGCCCAACAAGGGCATGAAGCTGTCCCGCAACGAGAAGTACGTCAAGGCCTCGGACACCATCCGCAAGGCCCTGCCGGACACCATCTCGGTCACGTTCATGGCGAACGCGGACGACATGGACAAGCGCCTGATGAAGGGCGAGTTCGACCTCGACATCAACGCGACCGGCATCGGCCAGGCGGCCCGCGCCACCGCGCTGCGCGAGCACAAGGGCAACCTGGACAACGGCCAGACCGGCTTCATCCGCTACGCGGTCATGCCGCAGACGGTCGCGCCGTTCGACAAGATCGACTGCCGCAAGGCCGTCATCTACGCCGCCGACAAGAAGTCCCTGCAGACCGCCCGCGGCGGCCCGCAGGCCGGTGGCGACATCGCCCCCAACATGCTCCCGCTCGGCATCAAGGGCGCCGACGGCGCCTACGACCCGTACGAGGTCCTGAAGAACGACGGCAAGCCGAACCTCGAGAAGGCCAAGGAGCACCTGAAGGCCTGCGGCCAGCCGAACGGCTTCAAGACCACCATCGCGGTCCGCAACAACAAGCCGGCCGAGATCGCCACCGCCGTCTCCCTGCAGAGCGCCCTGAAGGCGGTCGGCATCGAGGCGGACGTGGACCAGTTCGACGGCGCCCAGACCTCCGGCATCATCGGTTCGCCGAAGGTCGTCAAGGACAAGGGCTACGGCATCATCATCATGGGCTGGGGCGCCGACTTCCCGACCGGTCAGGGCTTCTCGCAGCCGCTGGTCGACGGCCGCTTCATCCTGCAGTCGGGCAACAACAACTTCTCCGAGCTCAACGACCCGGCGATCAACAAGCTGTTCGACGACGCCATCGCGGAGACCGACGCCGACAAGGCCGGCGAGATCTACAAGCAGATGAACCAGAAGGTCTCCGAGGCCGCGGTCTACCTGCCCTTCGTCTACGACAAGACGATCACCTGGCGCTCGACCCGTCTGACGAACGCCTACACCACCGACGCCTACAACGGCCGGTACGACTACGCCTCGCTGGGCGTCGTCAAGTAACAACCCGTCAGTTCCAGTTCCAGTGCCACACCCGCTAGGCACGAAGGGCAGGTGATGGCCGCGGCGGCGGCCTGGGGGCGCGTTCCATAAGAGGGCGCCCCCGGGCCGCGGCCAGGCCGAGCGCAGTGCTTGCATATCTCATCCGGCGTATCTTCGCCGTCGTCGTCATGCTGTTGGTCATCACGCTGATGACCTTCGGAATCTTCTTCCTCTTCCCCAAGATGATCGGGGCGGACCCGGCGCTCTACTTCGTCGGAAAGCAGTCCGACCCGGCCGCCATCGAGGGCATCCGGCAGAAGATGGGTCTCGATGACCCGATCCTCGTCCAGTTCGGTAAGTTCGTCGTCGGGCTGGTGGCAGGTCGTACGTACGCCAACGGCACCGACGTCACGCACTGCGCGGCCCCCTGCTTCGGGTACTCCTTCAAGACCGAGCAGGAGGTGTTCCCGCTGCTGACCGACTGGCTGCCGGTCACCCTCCAGCTCGCGGGCGGCGCCGTCGTCCTGTGGGTCCTCGGAGGAGTCGCCGCCGGCGTCCTCTCCGCCCTCAAGCGCGGCACCGTGATGGACCGCTCGGCGATGGGCCTGGCCCTCGCCGGCGTGTCCCTCCCCATCTACTTCACGGGCATGCTCGCCATCGCCCTGTTCTCGGACCAGCTCGGCTGGTTCGGCCGGCCCGAGGTCACCTTCGCCCAGGATCCGGCGAAGTGGTTCAACGGCATGGTCCTGCCGTGGGTCTCCCTCGCCTTCCTGTACGCGGCGATGTACGCCCGCCTCACCCGCGCCACCATGCTGGAGGTCCTCAACGAGGACTACATCCGCACGGCCCGGGCCAAGGGCCTCACGGAACCGGTCGTCATCGGCAAGCACGCCATGCGCTCCACGATGACCCCCATCCTCACCGTCCTCGGCCTGGACCTCGGCGCCCTCCTCGGCGGCGCGGTGCTCACCGAGTACACCTTCTCGCTGCACGGGCTCGGCTACAGCGCGGTCCGCGCGATCAGCGACCACGACCTGCCGGTCATCCTCGGGATCACGCTGATCTCCGCCTTCTTCGTCGTAGCCGCGAACCTCATCGTTGACCTCCTGTACGCGGTGATCGACCCCCGAGTGAGGCTGTCATGACCGATCTGACGAAGACGGGCGCCGTACACGAGCCCGTCACCGGATCCGCGCCGGGCAGCGCCTTCCTGGACGTCCGCGACCTGAAGATCCACTTCCCGACCGAGGACGGCCTGGTCAAGTCCGTCGACGGGCTCTCCTTCACCCTGGAGAAGGGCAAGACCCTCGGCATCGTGGGCGAGTCCGGCTCCGGCAAGTCCGTCACCTCGCTCGGCATCATGGGCCTGCACCGCGTCGGCCAGTACGGCCGCCAGAAGGCGCGGATCTCCGGCGAGATCTGGCTCGACGGCAAGGAGCTGCTCTCCGCCGACGAGGACGAGGTGCGTCGGCTCCGCGGCCGGGAGATCGCCATGATCTTCCAGGACCCGCTGAGCGCCATGCACCCGTACTTCACGGTCGGCAAGCAGATCTCCGAGGCCTACCGGGTCCACCACAAGGCCGACAAGAAGGCCGCACGCACCCGGGCCGTCGAACTGCTCGACCGGGTCGGCATCCCCGAGCCGCACAAGCGCTTCGACAGCTACCCGCACGAGTTCTCCGGCGGCATGCGCCAGCGGGCCATGATCGCGATGGCCCTGGTCAACAACCCCGAACTGCTCATCGCGGACGAGCCGACCACCGCCCTCGACGTCACCGTCCAGGCGCAGATCCTCGACCTCATCCGCGACCTCCAGCAGGAGTTCGGCTCCGCCGTCATCATGATCACGCACGACCTCGGGGTCGTCGCCGAGATGGCCGACGAGCTGCTGGTCATGTACGGCGGCCGCTGCGTCGAGCGCGGCACCGCGGAGAAGGTCTTCTACGAGCCCCGCCACCCCTACACCTGGGGCCTGCTGGGCTCGATGCCCCGCATCGACCGCGACCAGACCGAGCGCCTCATCCCGGTCAAGGGCTCGCCGCCCAGCCTCATCAACATCCCCAGCGGCTGCGCCTTCCACCCGCGCTGCCCGTACGCCGACGTCCCCAAGGACAACGTCACGCGCACGGTGCGCCCGGAGCTCACCGCCGGCTCCGGCGAGGACGGCGGCACCCGGCACTGGTCCGCCTGCCACATGTCGCAGGAGGAGCGGACCCGCATCTGGACCGAAGAGATTGCGCCGAAGCTGTGAGCGACGAGACGAAGACGACGGCCGCGGCCGTGATCCCCGAGCAGGCCAAGGACTCCCCGGAGCCGCTGCTGAAGGTCACCGGGCTGACCAAGCACTTCCCTATCCACAAGGGGCTGCTGCGCCGCCAGGTCGGCGCCGTCAAGGCGGTCGACGGGCTGGACTTCGAGGTCCGGCGCGGTGAGACCCTCGGCATCGTCGGCGAGTCCGGCTGCGGCAAGTCGACCATGGGCCGCCTGCTCATGCGGCTGCTGGAGCCCACCGGCGGCACCATCGAGTTCGAGGGCCGGGACATCACGCACCTCGGCGTCGGCGGGATGCGCCCGATGCGCCGCGATATCCAGATGATCTTCCAGGACCCGTACGGCTCCCTGAACCCGCGCCACACGGTCGGCACGATCGTCAGCGCGCCGTTCAAGCTCCAGGGCGTCACCCCCGAGGGCGGGCTCAAGGCCGAGGTCCAGCGGCTGCTGTCGCTCGTGGGCCTCAACCCCGAGCACTACAACCGCTACCCGCACGAGTTCTCCGGCGGCCAGCGCCAGCGCATCGGCATCGCCCGCGCGCTGGCCCTCAAGCCGAAGCTGGTCGTGGCGGACGAGCCGGTCTCGGCCCTCGACGTGTCGATCCAGGCCCAGGTGGTCAACCTGCTGGACGACCTCCAGGAGGAGCTCGGCCTCACGTACGTGATCATCGCCCACGACCTCTCGGTGATCCGGCACGTCTCGGACCGGATCGCGGTCATGTACCTGGGCAAGATGGTCGAGCTCGCCGACCGCAAGTCCCTGTACGAGGCCCCGATGCACCCGTACACCAAGGCCCTGATGTCCGCCGTCCCGGTCCCGGACCCGCGCCGGCGCGGCACCGACAACGGCCGCATCCTGCTCAAGGGCGACGTGCCCTCGCCGATCTCGCCGCCGAGCGGCTGCCGCTTCCACACCCGCTGCTGGAAGGCCACGCAGATCTGCAAGACGCAGGAGCCGCCCCTGCTGGCCCTCAAGACCGGCCACCAGGTGGCCTGCCACCACCCGGAGAACGCCCCGGACCAGGCCCCGGGCGACCCGGAGCTGCCGGAGGCGGGCGCGGCGCAGTAGCGGCCGCGCGTACGTGCAGGGACGCGCCCCGGCGGGGTGCGGAGGGGAGCGCGGAGGGGCCGGACCGCCGGTAAGGCGGACCCGGCCCCTCCGCGCCCCCACAATTGGGGAGTGGTACACGATCTCTTCCCCCCGTACGTCCAGCACGCACTGGACCTCGCGGGCATCTTCGTCTTCGCGACCGCCGGCGCCCTGCTGGCGGTCCGCAAGAACTTCGACGTCTTCGGCATCGGCGTCCTCGCCCTCGTCACCGCCCTCGGCGGCGGCCTCTTCCGCGACCTGGTCATCGGCGCCGTCCCCCCGGCCGCCTTCGGGGAGCTGAGCTTCTTCGTGACCCCGCTGGTCGCCGCCGGGCTGGTCTTCTTCCTGCACCCCGAGGTCCAGCGGATCAACCGCGCGATCAACGTGTTCGACGCGGCCGGCCTCGGCCTCTTCTGCGTCACGGGCACGACCAAGGCCTACGAGTACGGGCTCGGCCTGACCGCCTCCGCCGCCCTGGGCCTGGCCACGGCGGTGGGCGGCGGCGTACTGCGCGACGTACTCGCCAACGAGGTGCCCTCGCTGCTGCGGGACCGCGAGATGTACGCCGTACCCGCGGTGGTCGGCGCGGCCATGGTGGCCGTCTTCATCGGGATGGACCGGCTCAACGCCCTGACCAGCGGCATCGCCATCGTCACCACCTTCGTGCTGCGGCTGCTGGCGATGAAGTACCACTGGCGGGCGCCGCTGGCGTGGAACCGCAGGTCCTCGGTGGCGGAGGAGCCGTAGGGGGGCGGGGCCGGGGCAGCCGTCGGGGAAAGGCGGCCGGAAAGCAAAAGCTACCGCTTAGTAGCAACTGGGTGTAGCGTCGGTTCCATGACCCAGGCAGCTCGGGCCGCAAGCACGGCCACCACGGCGACCATCGGCGACAGCGAGTTCGACCGCGACACCCGCGTCAGGCCGCGGGGCGCGGCCGAGCCCGGCGTCTTCGACGCGGACCTCTCCGAAGGCTGGACGATCATCAGCGCCGTCAACGGCGGCTACCTCCTCGCCCTCGTCGGCCGGGCCCTCTCCGAGGCCCTCCCGCACCCCGACCCGGTCACCGTCTCCGCCCACTACCTGAGCGCCTCCGTCCCCGGCCCCGCGGTCGTCCGCACCGAGCTGGTCCGCGCCGGCGGCACCCTCTCCACCGGCCAGGCCTCCCTCTACCAGTACGAGGACGGCCGCGAGGTCGAGCGCATCCGCGTCCTCGCCTCGTACACCGACCTCGACACCCTCCCCGACGAGGTCCGCACCACCGCCGCCCTCCCCGACATCCCCGCGTACGAGCACTGCCTCGGCGCCGAGAGCGGCCCGGCCCCCATCCCCGGCAGCTCCAACATCGTCGACCGGCTGCGGCTGCGCCTCGACCCCACCACCGCCGGCTGGGCCGTCGGCGCCCCGTCCGGGCGCGGCGAGATGCGCGCCTGGTTCGCCCTGGCCGACGGCCGCGACGCCGACCCGCTCTCCCTGCTCCTCACGGTGGACGCCCTGCCGCCCACGGCCTTCGAGATGGGCCTGATCGGCTGGGCGCCCACGGTCGAGCTCACCACCCACATCCGCTGCCGCCCGGCCCCCGGGCCGCTGCGGGTCTCCATCACCACGCGCAACCTCGCCGGCGGCTTCCTGGAGGAGGACGCCGAGGTCTGGGACTCCGCCGACCGCCTGGTGGCCCAGTCCCGCCAGCTGGCCCGCGCCCCGCGGGTGCCGCGGGGCTGAGGGGGCGGGGGGTCCGGGCCGGCCGCTGCCGACTGCGTCGGCGGGGTCCGGCCGGGGTGGTGCCGGCGGGGTCCGGCCGGGTGGGCCGGATCACCCCGTATCTGGGGCCGCGGGGTCGGCCGTAGAATCTGGGGATCATGGCCTACCTCGACCACGCCGCGACCACTCCGATGCTGCCGGAGGCTGCCGCGGCGATGACCGCCCAGTTCGCGGTCACCGGAAACGCCTCGTCCCTGCACGCCGCCGGGCGCCGGGCCCGCCGCACGGTGGAGGAGGCGAGGGAGGCCCTCGCCGCGTCCATCGGGGCCCGCCCCAGCGAGGTGGTGTTCACCGCGGGCGGCACCGAGGCCGACAACCTCGCCGTCAAGGGCCTCTACTGGGCCCGCCGCGACGCCGACCCGGCCCGCACCCGGATCCTGGCCAGCCCCGTGGAGCACCACGCCGTCCTCGACGCCGTCCACTGGCTCGCCGAGCACGAGGGCGCCACCGTCGAATACCTTCCCGTGGACCACTACGGGCGGGTGCACCCCGAGGCCTTCCGCGCCGCCGTCGAACGCAACCCCGACGACGTGGCCCTCGCCACCGTCATGTGGGCCAACAACGAGATCGGCACCGTCCTGCCCGTTGCCGAACTCGCCGCTGTCGCGGGCGAGTTCGGAATCCCCCTGCACTCCGACGCGGTCCAGGCCTTCGGCCAGCTCGACGTGGACTTCGCCGCCTCCGGGCTCGCCGCCCTGACCATCAGCGGGCACAAGATCGGCGGCCCGTACGGGATCGGCGCCCTGCTGCTGGGCCGCGACCAGACGCCCGTACCCGTGCTGCACGGCGGCGGCCAGGAGCGGCACGTGCGCTCCGGCACCCTCGACGTACCCGCCGTCGCCGCCTTCGCCGTGGCCGCCACCCTCGCCGCCGAACGGCGCGAGGCCTTCGCCCGCGAGATCGGCGCCCTGCGCGACGAGCTCGTCGCCGCGGTACGGGCCGCCGTGCCGGACGCCGTCCTCGGCGGCGACCCCCGCGACCGCCTGCCCGCCAACGCGCACTTCAGCTTCCCCGGCTGCGAGGGCGACTCCCTCCTGCTGCTCCTGGACGCCCAGGGCATCGAGTGCTCCACGGGCTCCGCGTGCACGGCGGGCGTAGCCCAGCCCAGCCACGTCCTCCTCGCCACCGGCACCGACCCCGAACTGGCCCGAGGCACCCTGCGCTTCTCCCTGGGCCACACCTCCACGAAGGAGGACGTGGCCGCCCTGTCCGCCGCCATCGCCCCCGCCGTCTCCCGAGCCCGCGCAGCGGGCCTCACCTGAGCGGTACGGCCCCCAGCGGACGCCGTCTCCTCACCTGAGGGGTACGGGCTCCAGCGGACGCCGTCTTCCTCACCTGACGGGTACGGGCTCCAGCCCGCCGCGTCTCCTCCCCCGCCCGTGCGCCCCGGCCGACCGGTCTTTGCCCACCACCCCCGGGGCAGGCCGGGGTACGAGCCGGCGCCTGCCCCGGGGGTGGTCGGCGAGTGCCGACCAGCAGCGGCGGACGGGCAGGGGGCGGGACGCGGGCCCGGAGCCGGGGCCCGTACCCCCCGCCTCGAGTTCAGGCGGACAGGTGTTTGCGGATCAGGGTCAGGTAGCGGTCCCAGTTCCAGTGGGGGCCCGGGTCCGTGTGGTCGGCGCCCGGGACCTCGTGGTGGCCGATGATGTGGCGGCGGTCGGCGGGGAAGCCGTGGCGGCGGCAGATGCCGGCGGCCAGGCGGGCCGAGGACTCGTACATGGCGTCCGTGAAGTCCTGGGGGCGGTCCACGAAGCCGACGTGCTCGATGCCGATGCTGCGCTCGTTCACCTGGCGGTTGTTGGCGTGGTACGCCACGTCGAGCTCGCGGACCATCTGCTCCACGTGCCCGTCCTTGCGGACGATGTAGTGCGCGGAGGCCTTGTGCCCCGGGTTCCGGAAGGCGTCCACCGCCGAGCGGAAGCCGCCCTGCGTGACATGCACCACGATCCGGTCCACGCGGTAGTCCGCGGGCCGGTCGGCCATCCGCCAGTTCGCGGGGGAGGCGGCCGTCCAGCGGGCGCCCTTGTGGTCGAGCTCGCCGTCCTTGCGGGGCTTGGAGACCCCCGGCAGGAGCCAGTACCCGCGGGAGATCTCGTCCCGCCCGGCCACCGCGGCCCCGGCGAACACCCCGAGCCCGGTGATCAGCAGCGCCCGCCGTACGGGCCCACGCTTCCTGCCGCCCACCTGCACCACCCCCTTCAGGAGAGAAGAACGCCCGTGCCCCGGGTCCGGTTCCCCCCGTACTCTGGTGGGTGCTATGACTCAGAACCCGCAGCCGCGCCGTCCCCTCCGCGTACTCGCCGCCATGTCCGGCGGTGTGGACTCCGCCGTCGCCGCCGCCCGCGCCGTCGAGGCGGGCCACGACGTGACCGGCGTCCACCTCGCGCTCTCCGCGAACCCGCAGTCCTTCCGCACCGGGGCCCGGGGCTGCTGCACCATCGAGGACTCCCGCGACGCCCGCCGCGCCGCGGACGTGATCGGCATCCCGTTCTACTGCTGGGACCTCGCCGAGCGCTTCCGCGAGGACGTGGTGGAGGACTTCGTCGCCGAGTACGAGGCGGGCCGCACGCCCAACCCCTGCCTGCGCTGCAACGAGAAGATCAAGTTCGCCGCGCTGCTCGACAAGGCCCTCGCCCTCGGCTTCGACGCCGTGTGCACGGGCCACTACGCGACGGTCGTGCTGAACGACGACGGCTCCCGCGAGCTGCACCGCGCCTCCGACATGGCCAAGGACCAGTCGTACGTGCTGGGCGTCCTCGACGAGAAGCAGCTCGCCCACGCGCTGTTCCCGCTCGGCGACACGGTCACCACCAAGGACGAGATCCGCGCCGAGGCCGAGCGCCGCGGGCTGGCCGTCGCGAAGAAGCCCGACAGCCACGACATCTGCTTCATCGCGGACGGCGACACCCAGGGCTTCCTGGCCAAGCGGCTGGGCCGCGCCGAGGGCGACATCGTGGACGAGGAGGGAAACCGGCTCGGGAGCCACGAGGGCGCGTACGGGTTCACGATCGGCCAGCGCAAGGGCCTGCGGATCGGCCACCCGGCCGCCGACGGCAAGCCGCGCTACGTCCTCGACATCTCGCCGGTGAACAACACCGTCACGGTCGGCCCCGCCGAGTCCCTCGACGTCAGCGCCCTGACCGCGATCCGCCCCCGCTGGTGCGGCAGCGCCCCCGCCGACGGCCCGGCCGCGTACACGGCGCAGCTGCGGGCGCACGGCGGGGAGACCGCGGTGACGGCGGAGCTGGTGGCAGGCGAGCTGCGGGTGTCCTTCGCCGAGCCGGTCCGCGGGGTCGCCCCGGGCCAGGCCATCGTGCTGTACGACGGCACGCGGGTGGTCGGGTCGGCCACCATCGCGACGACGGCGAAGGCGGCCGCTGCAGCGGTCTGAGCCGGGCCGGACCCCTCCGCGGAGGGGTCCGGCCGCAAGCGGTACCCGCCCGCTCCGGCGGTCCCGGCCGTGCCCTGCCAGGCCAACACCGTCAGGCCCCGTCAGGCCACCGTCAGGACGATCTTGCCCTTCGTGCGCCCCTGCTCGCCGATCTCGTGGGCCTTCGCGGCCTCGGCGAGCGGCAGGACCGTGTCCACGGCCGGGCGCAGCCGGCCCTCCGCGATCAGCCCGGAGATCGCCTTGAGCCCGGCGCGGTCCGGCTCGACCAGGGTCCAGCCGGTGCGGAAGCCCTCCGCGCCCGCGGGTACGTCGTCGGGGCTGTTCAGGGTGACCAGATGGCCGCCGGGGCGCAGCACCTTCAGGGAGCGGGCGGCGTAGTCCCCGCCGATCGCGTCGATCACGACGTCCACGTCGGAGACGGCCTCCTCGAACTCCGTCGTGCGGTAGTCGATCAGCTCGTCGGCGCCGAGCGAGCGCAGGAACGCGTGCTTGGGGGCGCTGGCGGTGCCGATGACGTACGCGCCGAGGGCCTTGGCGATCTGTACGGCGAAGTGTCCGACGCCGCCGGCCGCCGCGTGGACGAGCACGCGCTGGCCGGGCTGGAGCCCGGCGGTGTCGGTGAGGGCCTGCCAGGCGGTGAGGGCGGCGAGCGGGACGGCCGCGGCCTCGACGTGGGTGAGGCCCTCGGGCTTGGGGGCGAAGTGCCGGGCCGGGGCGGTGACGTACTCGGCGTAGGCGCCGGCCTGGGCGGGGAAGTGCGGCATCCCGTAGACCTCGTCGCCGGGCCGGTAGACGGTCACGCCGGGGCCGACGGCCTCGACGATGCCGGAGACGTCCCAGCCGACGGCGGGCTGCCCGGCCCAGTCGATCAGGGCGCCGGAGGCCCGGGTCTTCCAGTCGACGGGGTTCACCCCGGCCGCGCGGACCCGGACGACGATCTCGCCCAGGCCCGGCTCGGGGCGCTCGAGCTCGGTCTCGGTGAGGACCTCGGGACCGCCCCACTGGCTGACGACTACGGCACGCATGACATCTCTCCTTGCTGGTCGGGGGCCGGTCGGCGCCCCGTGGTGACTCCAGAGTGGGGCCGCGGGCACGGCCGTGGTGGTGGCCGGATGGCCACTATGTGACAGAATCTGGCCATGAGTGGTCTGCACCGAGTGGTCGTCCTGGCCCTGCGGGGCTTCCCCGCCTTCGAGCTGGGCATCCCGTCCCGGGTCTTCGGAAATGCGCTCGGCCCCGGGCGGGCGCCCCTGTACGAGGTGCTGGTCTGCACGGCCGACGGGCGGCCGGTGGCCGGCGACGCGGGCTTCTCGATCACGCCGGAGCACGGCCCGGAGGTGCTGGAGAGCGCCGACACGGTGATCGTCCCGCCCACGCACGCCATGGACGAGCTGCTGGAGGGGGCTCCCGTGCCGCCCGTGCTGGCCGCGGCCCTGGCCCGGATCCGGCCGGGCACCCGCATGGTGTCGATCTGCACCGGCTCGCACGTGCTCGCCGCGGCCGGCCTGCTCGACGGGCGGCGGGCCACGACCCACTGGCACAAGGCCGCGGAGTTCCGGCGGGCCTTCCCGCGGGTGCTGCTCGACGAGGACGTGCTCTTCGTCGACGACGGGGACCTGCTCACCTCGGCCGGGGTGGCCTCGGGCGTGGACCTGTGCCTGCACCTGATCCGCCGCGACCACGGCACCCCCACCGCCAACCTCGCCGCCCGGCTGTGCGTCGTACCGCCCTGGCGCGACGGGGGACAGGCCCAGTACATCGAGCGGCCGGTCCCGGAGCCGACGGTGTCCACCACCGCGGGGACCCGGGCCTGGGCGCTGGAGCGGCTGCACGACCCGCTGAGCCTCGCGCAGCTGTCCGCGCACGCGCGCATGAGCCTGCGCACCTTCACCCGCCGCTTCCGCGAGGAGGTGGGGCTGACCCCGGGGCAGTGGCTGACCGCCCAGCGGCTCGAACTGGCCCGGGACCTGCTGGAGTCGAGCGACCTCCCGGTGGACCTGGTGGCGCACCGGGCGGGGTTCGGTTCGGCCAACTCGCTGCGCCAGCACATGCGTGCTTCGCTGGGGGTCTCGCCGCTCGCGTACCGGCGTACTTTCCAAGCAAGGGGCGCATTCTGACGGGTCGTCAGATTAGCTCGGGAGTCGAGCGGAGTCACTTCTTCCCCAAGTGTCGTATTCGGACACGTTGTTGAGAGCCCCACCCGACCGGGTGATACTGCCCCTTCCGGGGGGCGATCTCCGTTCCCCGCGCGATGACCTCTCAACCGGGGGATGAATTGCGTAAAGGCATGAAGAAGGCGGGCGCGGCCTCGGTCGCCGCAGCCGCAGCCGTGGCCCTCCTCGCGGGGCTGACCACCCCGTCCGCGGCCGCCGCGACGACGGCCGACAGCCCGGCAGGAGCCCTCGCGGCGCAGTCCGCCGCCAAGGCCAAGGGCACCACCCGCGTCACCCTGATCACCGGCGACCGCGTCGTGGTCGACGCCCAGGGCCGGCCCGTGGGCATCGAGCCCGCGCCCGGCCGCGACCGCATCCCGGTCTCCGTCCACCGCACCGACGGCCACTCCACCGTCGTCCCGTACGACGCACAGCGCCTGATAGCCGCCGGCCGCCTCGACGCCCGGCTCTTCGACGTCACCGAGCTGGCCAAGCCCGAGTACCGGGCCGCGCGCGGCGACCGCCTCCGCCTGATCGTCGCCTACCAGGGCGCCGCCCCGGCCGCCAAGGCCGCGCTGCGCTCCGCCGGCGCGGACACCGAGGTCCGGCGGACCTTCACCTCCCTCAACGCGGAGGCCGTCTCCGCCTCCCCGAAGGACGCCGCGGAGGTCTGGGAGGCCCTCACCGACCGGCAGGCCGCCACCGGCCGCCGCGCCGCCGCCGCGGGCATCGCGACGGTCTGGCTCGACGGGGTCCGCAAGGCCACTCTCGACAAGAGCACCCGCCAGATCGGCGCCCACAAGGCCTGGGCCGCGGGCTACGACGGCAAGGGCGTCAAGATCGCCGTCCTGGACACCGGCGTGGACGGCACCCACCCCGACCTGGCCGGCCAGGTGCTCGCGGACAAGAACTTCACCTCCGCGCCCGACGCGAAGGACCGCGTCGGCCACGGCACCCACGTCGCCTCCATCGCGGCGGGTACGGGCGCCAAGTCGGCCGGGAAGCTCAAGGGCGTGGCGCCGGGCGCCAAGGTCCTCAACGGCAAGGTCCTCGACGACAACGGCTTCGGCGACGACTCCGGCATCCTCGCCGGCATGGAGTGGGCCGTCGCCCAGGGCGCCCAGATCGTCAACCTGAGCCTCGGCGGCGGCGACACCCCGCAGATCGACCCGCTGGAAGCGGCCGTCAACAAGCTCACCGCCGAGAAGGGCGTGCTCTTCGCCATCGCGGCCGGCAACGGCGGGCCCCAGAGCATCGGCTCGCCGGGCAGTGCAGAGGCCGCGCTGACCGTCGGCGCCGTGGACGACGCCGACAAGCTCGCCGGCTTCTCCAGCACCGGCCCGCGCACCGGCGACGGCGGCCTCAAGCCCGATGTGACCGCGCCCGGCGTGGACACCACGGCCGCCGCCGCCCCCGGCAGCCTCATCGCCCGCGAGGTCGGCGAGAACCCGCCCGGCTACATGAGCATCTCGGGCACCTCGATGGCCACCCCGCACGTCGCGGGCGCAGCCGCCCTCCTCAAGCAGGCCCACCCGGGCTGGCGGGCCGAGGTCCTCAAGGGCGTCCTCGCGGGCTCCGCGAAGGGCGGCCCGTACAACCCCTTCGAGCAGGGCAGCGGCCGCATCGCCGTCGACAAGGCCCTCAAGCAGACCGTCATCGCCGAGCCGGGCTCGCTGGGCTTCGGCCTCCAGCAGTGGCCGCACCACGACGACAAGCCGGTCACCAAGGAGCTCGCGTACCGCAACCTCGGCAGCTCCCCGGTCACCCTCGACCTGGCCGCCGCCGCCACCGGCCCCGACGGCAAGCCCGCCCCCGCCGGGTTCTTCACCCTCTCGAAGAAGAAGCTGACGGTCCCCGCCAAGGGCCGGGCGAGCGTCAAGGTCACCGCCGACACCCGCCTCGGCGGCACCGTCGACGGGGCGTACGGCGCCTACGTGACCGCGACCGGAGGCGGCCAGACCGTCCGCACCGCGGCCGCCGTGGACCGCGAGACCGAGTCGTACGACGTGAAGATCAAGTACCTGGGCCGGGACGGAAAGCCGTCCAAGCTCCACGCCACGTTCCTCATGGGCGTCGCGGGCCCCGCCAAGGACAAGGTGTTCCCGCTCTTCGAGGAGCGCGAGTCCGACACCGTGCGCGCGCCCAAGGGCCGGTACCTGCTGGAGAGCTCGGTCTTCGTCGACGCGGAGGGCGGCGGCATCGACTGGATCGTCCAGCCCGTGCTGACGGTCAAGGGAGACACCACCCTGACGCTGGACGCCCGCACCGCCAGGCCCGTGGACGTCACGGTGCCCTCGGCGGACGCCGTCCCGTCCCTCGCGAACGTCGGGTTCTCCCTGCGCACCGGTGAGGACGGGATCGGCGTCGGCTGGTTCATGGAGTCGTTCAAGACCATCCGCACCGCCCACCGCGGGCCCGACGCCGCCCCCGGCGCCCTCGCCTACCAGTTCACCGGGCAGTGGACCCGGGGCGCGGACGCCCAGTACCACGCGGCCTTCGGCGGCCCGGGCAACCGCTTCCCGACGGGCTTCGTACAGCACGTGAAGAAGGGCGACCTCGCGACCCTGGTCACCGGGCTCGGCTCGCCCGCCCCGGGCAAGGAGGGCTCGGTCACCGCGTACGGCCTGGTGCCCGGCACCGACGGGGCCAGCGGCGTGACCACCGTGCGCAAGGTCCCCGCCACCGCCACGCTCTACCTCGCCGGGGCCCCCGGCGTGAAGTGGGAGACCGCCTTCGACCAGATCGGCGGCCGCGACGCCGACGGCTCCCCCCTCTTCGAGGCCGCGTACTACTCCGGCGGCGCCAAGGCTTACGCCCCCGGCAAGACGTACAAGGAGCGCTTCAACACCGGTGTCTTCAGCCCCAAGGTGGACGCCGGGCTCGGCCTCGGCATCTTCCGCCTCGGCAACGAGATCTCGCCCTTCGTGCCGCTCTTCTCGGACGGCACCGGCCGCGTCGGCTTCTCGCAGCACACGAAGGCCGAGACGGTGCTCTACCGCAACGGCGTCGTGGCGGGCCGCAACGCCGACCCGCTGAACGGCGAGATCTTCAAGGTCCCGGCCGGCGCCGCCGCGTACAAGCTGACCACCAGGGTCGACCGCAGCGACAAGCTCTCCAAGGTCTCCACCCGGATCCAGGGCAGCTGGTGGTTCCGCTCCGCCGAGACGGCCGAGCCCACCGCGCTGCCCGCCTACACCGTCCGCTTCAGCCCCGCGCTGGCGCTGGACAGCACCTCCCCGGCCGGCCGCACGGTCTCCGTACCGGTGACCGTCGAGGGCGCCGCCGCGGGCGCCGGGCAGCTGAAGTCCGTGACGGTGTACGCCTCGTACGACGGCGGGTACACCTGGAAGCAGCTCAAGGTGGCCGGCGGCAAGGTCTCCGTGAAGAACCCGGCCAAGGGCAAGGCGGTCTCGCTGCGCGCCGTGGTCGTGGACAAGAACGGGAACAAGTCCGACATCGCCGTCGTCAACGCGTACTGCGCGCGCTGACCCACGGCCGGGGCGTACGGGCACCCGCCCGTACGCCCCGCACCCCGCCGGGACCCGGGCCGCGCGCCCGGGTCCCGGCCCCGTTCGCCCGGGTCCCGGCCCCGTTCCGGCCCCGCGGGAGTGCGAGCATGGGACCCATGGCTACCCATCTGATCACCGGCGCCGGATCCGGCATCGGCGCCGCCGTCGCGCGCCGCCTCCACGAGCGGGGCGACGAGCTCGTCCTGCTGGCCCGCGACGCAGCCCGCGGCAAGGAGCTCACCGCCCGCTACCCCGGCTCCCGCGCCCTCGTGGCCGACCTCGCCGACCCCGACCGGATCTCCTGGTCCTTCTCCCACCAGGCCCTGCCCGACCGGCTCGACACCCTCCTGCACATCGCCGGGATCGTCGACCTCGGGCCCGTCGGGGAGCTGCGCCCCAAGACCTGGCACCAGCAGCTCAACGTCAACCTGATCGCCCCCGCCGAGCTGACCCGGCTGCTGCTGCCCAGCCTGCGCGCCGCCCGGGGCCACGTCCTGTACGTCAACTCCGGCGCCGGGCTCACCGCGCACGCCGACTGGAGCGCGTACGCCGCCTCCAAGCACGGCCTCAAGGCGCTCGCCGACTCGCTGCGCCACGAGGAGAAGCCGAACGGCGTCCGCGTCACCTCCGTCTACCCGGGCCGCACCGCCACCCCCATGCAGGCCAAGGTGCACTCCCAGGAGGGCCGGGAGTACGACCCCGCCGCCTGGATCGACGCCGAGTCCGTGGCCACCACCATCCTCATGGCCGTCGACCTGCCGCGCGACGCCGAGGTCAACGACCTCACCGTCAGGCCGGGGCGCTGAGCCCGTGACCGCCACCGGAGTCGGCTCGCTGCCCGGCGGGGACGCGCGCGAGGCCGCCAAGACCGTCACGGGCACCTTCGAGGACCTCCCGTACCTGCCCGAACTGCCCGCCCGCGGCCCCGGCGCCGACATGATCGGCCGCTCGCTGGGGCTGCTCGTCGACATGTACGCCCGCGTCGAGCCCAGCGGCTGGCGGCTGGGCGACCGCCCCGGCCGCGACACCCGCCGGGCCCGCTCCTGGCTCGGCGAGGACCTCGACGCCCTGGAGGAGTTCACCCAGGGCTACGAGGGCCGGCTCAAGGTCCAGGCCGTCGGGCCGTGGACCCTGGCCGCCGCGACCGAACTGCACGGCGGGGAGGCCCTCCTCAAGGACCCCGGCGCCTGCCGAGACCTGGCCGCCTCCCTCGCGGAGGGGCTGCGGGGACACCTCGCCGAGGTCCGCCGCCGCATCCCCGGGGCCGAGGTCCTGCTCCAGATCGACGAGCCCTCCCTCGGGGCCGTGCTGCGCGGGCAGGTCAAGACGGCCAGCCAGTACCGGACGCACCGGGCCGTGGACCGGCAGACCGTCGAGGCGGCCCTGCGGGAGCTGTTCGCCGTCCACGACGGGCAGGTCCTCGTCCACTCCTGCGCCCCCGGGGTGCCCTTCGCCCTGCTGCGCCGGGCCGGGGCCACGGGCGTGTCGTTCGATTTCTCCCTGCTCACCGAGCGCGAGGATGAGGCGGTCGGGGAGGCCGTGGAGAGCGGCACGACCCTCTACGCCGGAGTGGTGGCGGGCACCGACGGCCCGTTGTCGGACCCGGCCGGTAGCGTCATGGGTGTCAGGAAGCTCTGGCGCAGGCTGGGGCTGGCCCCGGGGACTCTGGCGGAGTCCGTCGTGGTCACCCCGTCCTGCGGTCTGGCCGGTGCCTCGCCCGCCTACGCGCGCGCGGTGCAGGCCCACTGCGTCAGGGCGGCGAGGTCGCTCGCCGACAACCCTGAGTGACGGAAACGGGAGGACGGGCATGGCAGCCGAACAGAAGCAGGGCAGTGTGGCACCGGCAGAGATCATGGAGCAGCACGCCCTGCTCGCGGAGCAGGTGGAGGAACACCGCTTCCGGTACTACGTGAACGACCAGCCGGTCGTCAGCGACGCCGAGTTCGACCGGCTGCTGCGCTCCCTTGAGGCGCTGGAGGAGCAGTACCCCGGCCTGCGCACCCCCGACTCGCCCACGCAGAAGGTCGCGGGCGCCTACCAGACCGACTTCGCCTCCGTCGAGCACCGCGAGCGCATGCTCTCCCTCGACAACGCCTTCGACGACGAGGAGCTGTCCGCCTGGGCCGACCGGGTGGCCCGGGACGTCGGCACCGCGGACTTCCACTACCTGTGCGAGCTCAAGGTCGACGGCCTCGCCGTGAACCTCACGTACGAGAAGGGGCGGCTGACCCGGGCCGCCACCCGCGGCGACGGCCGCACCGGCGAGGACATCACGCCCAACGTCCGCACCATCGCCGAGGTCCCCGACCGCCTCAGGGGCGACCGGATCCCGGAGCTGGTCGAGATCCGCGGCGAGGTCTTCTTCCCGATGGAGAAGTTCGAGGAGCTCAACGCCCGCCTCGTCGAGGCCGGGGACAAGCCCTTCGCCAACCCGCGCAACGCCGCCGCAGGATCGCTCCGCCAGAAGGACCCCAAGGTCACGGCGACCCGGCCGCTGCACATGGTCGTCCACGGCATCGGCGCCCGCGAGGGCTTCGACATCGACTGCCTGTCGCACGCGTACGAGCTGCTCCACGAGTGGGGCCTGCCCACGGCCCGGCACAACAGGGTCGTGGACTCGCTGGAGCAGGTCCGCGAGTTCGTCGCGTACTTCGGCGAGAACCGCCACTCGGTGGAGCACGAGATCGACGGCGTGGTCGTCAAGCTCGACGAGATCCCCCTCCAGGGCCGCCTGGGCTCCACGGCGCGCGCCCCGCGCTGGGCCATCGCGTGGAAGTACGCGCCGGAGGAGGTCAACACCCGGCTGATCGACATCAAGGTCGGCGTCGGGCGCACCGGCCGGGTCACGCCGTACGCGCAGGTGGAGCCGGTGACGGTGGCCGGCTCGGAGGTCGAGTTCGCGACCCTGCACAACCAGGACGTGGTCAAGGCCAAGGGCGTGCTGATCGGGGACACGGTGGTGCTCCGCAAGGCCGGGGACGTGATCCCGGAGATCCTCGGCCCGGTCGTGGACCTGCGGGACGGCACCGAGCGGGAGTTCGTCATGCCCGCGCAGTGCCCCGAGTGCGGGACCGCGCTGCGGCCGATGAAGGAGGGCGACATCGACCTCCGCTGCCCCAACGGGCAGACCTGCCCGGCCCAGCTGCGCGAGCGGCTCTTCTACCTCGCCGGCCGCCAGTGCCTGGACATCGAGAACTTCGGCTCGGTGGCCGCCGCGGCCCTCACACGGCCCCTGGAGCCCGCCGAGCCCCCGCTGCTCGACGAGGGCGGCCTCTTCGACCTGACGATCGAGGACCTCCTGCCCATCAAGGCGTACGTGCTCGACGCGGACAGCGGGCTGCCCAAGCGGGACCCGAAGACCGGCGAGGAGAAGATCGTCACGGTCTTCGCCAACCAGAAGGGCGAGCCGAAGAAGAACGCCCTCGCGATGCTGGAGAACATCGCCGCGGCCAAGGAGCGCCCCCTCGCCCGGATCATCAACGGCCTGTCGATCCGGCACGTGGGGCCCGTCGCCGCCGAGGCCCTGGCCCGGGAGTTCCGGTCCGTCGAGCGCATCGAGGCCGCCTCGGAGGAGGAGCTCGCCGCCACCGAGGGCGTCGGCCCCATCATCGCCGCCTCCCTCAAGGAGTGGTTCGCGGTCGACTGGCACCAGGAGATCCTGCGCCGCTGGCGGGCGGCCGGGGTCCGCATGGAGGAGGAGGGCGCCGACGAGGAGGCGGGCCCCCGCCCCCTGGAGGGGCTGACGGTCGTCGTCACCGGCACCCTCGCCGGGCACACCCGCGACGGGGCCAAGGAGGCCCTCCAGAGCCGCGGCGCGAAGGTGACCGGATCCGTCTCGAAGAAGACCTCGTTCGTGGTCGTCGGAGACAACCCCGGATCGAAGTACGACAAGGCGATGCAGCTGAAACTGGCCGTGCTCGACGAGGCGGGCTTCGCCGTCCTGTTGGAGCAGGGACCCGACGCGGCCCGCGGGGCCGCCCTCCCGGTGGAAGGGGAATAGCACCCGCAAGGCCCCGGCCGGGCACCGCTGACCTGTCGGATCATCGGATGGGTGACAAAGCGGTCCTGAAGCGATCTCACCCGTTCGGCGGATACCTTACTGATGAGGATGGCTGGGTCGCATTCGGGCAACCGCTGCCGACCGCTGCCCCTGGAAGCCTTCCGCGGCCTACTGTTGAGGGGTGCGCCCGTCGTGCGCGGCTGCATGGTGCAATGTCCAGCCGTGACGGCACGTCAACGGGCCATCACGAGGCATCGGCACCGCCGGCTGTGAGAGGGACGGGCATGAAACCCACCGAAAGCGCCGACCCGTCACCCGAATTCGGCGGGCAGCCCCCGGCCGCCCGGGGCGGACGGCTCGGCGTCCTGGGGTCCAGGGCCCCCGGCGCCCACCCGCTGGACACGGGGGCCGGGCGGCGCACCGTGCTGCCCGCCCTCGTCATCGCGGCCGCCGCGGCGGTCCTCGGCGCGGGCATCGTCCGCGCCGTGGACGCGGGGCACGCCCTCTTCCCCGGGTCCACGGTCGGCTGGTCCCTGGCCCTCCTCAGCGGCATCATCGTCGGCCACCTGGTCGCCCTGGGCCGCGACCGCTGGTGGGGCGGCACCGGCTCCGGCGCCGCCCTCACCCTCGGCGTGCTGCTCCTCTACGGCTGGGTGCCGGCCGGACTGGTCAGCCTCGCGGTGGTCTCCCTGGTCGGAGCCGCCCGCCGGCACCGCTGGCGGCAGGGCCTGCTGCACGGCTCCGTCGACGTCATCGGCATCGGCGCCGGCGCCCTCGTCCTGGCCGCCTTCGGCGACGAACCCACCGTCGAGCAGCCCTGGCGGCCCATGGACTGGGGCCTCGACGCCATCCCCGAAGTGGTGCTGGTCGCCGTCGCCTACCTGGCCGTCACCCGCGTGCTCCTGTGGTGCGCCCTCGCCCCCCGCGGCGGCGGACTGCCCACCGTCGCCCGCACGGCGATGGTCCGTCAGGTGCTCGTCGCCGTGGCCCTGCTCGGCATCGCCCCGCTGATCTGCGTGGTCGCCGTCGCCCTGCCCGTACTGCTCCCGCTGTTCGCCGTACCGCTCATCGCCCTCGACTCCACCCTGTGGATCGCCCGCGCCCGGGCCGAGGAGCAGCTGCGCGACCCGCTCACCGGACTGCCCAACCGGCAGTGGCTGCTGGAGCGCGCCTGGACCGCCCTCGACGAGGCTGAACGTATCGGCACCCGCTCCGCCCTCGTCCTGATCGACCTCGACCGCTTCCGCGCGGTCAACGACACCCTGGGCCACCTGGCCGGGGACCGGCTCCTGCTCCAGATCGCCGAACGCCTGCGCCTCGCCCTGCCCCGGCACGCCGAGGCCGCCCGCCTGGGCGGCGACGAGTTCGCCGTCCTCCTGCCCGTCGCCGACTCCACCACCAGCGCCCAGCGCATCGCCCGCCACCTGGTGGCCGAGCTCAGCTCCCCCCTGGACCTGGACGGGCTCACCCTGGTCCTGGAGGCCAGCGCCGGGCTCGCCGTCTTCCCCGACCACGCCCTCGACGCGGAGGGCCTGCTGCGCCGCGCCGACGTGGCGATGTACCAGGCCAAGCGGGACCGCACGGGCGTGGAGGTGTACGAGTCCAAGCGCGACAGCAACACCCCCGACCGGCTCGGGCTCCTCGGCGACCTGCGGCGCGCCCTCGACGCCGGCGAGGTGGAGCTGCACTACCAGCCCAAGGTCCGCTTCGACGGGCAGGTCGCGGGCCTGGAGGCGCTGGTGCGCTGGGTGCACCCGGAGCGCGGCCGGGTCCCCCCGGACGAGTTCATCGCCATCGCCGAGACCTCCGGGCTGATGCCGCACCTGACCGAGTACGTGCTGGAGACCGCCCTGGCCCAGGTGGCCCGCTGGCGGGCCCAGGGCCTGAAGGTGCCCGTGGCCGTCAACGTCTCCCCGCGCGACGTCCACACCCCCGGCTTCGCAGGGGCCGTGGCCGCCCGGCTGGCCCGGCACGGGGTGCCCGCGGGCGCCCTCCAGCTGGAGATCACCGAGCACGTGCTGCTGGAGGACCCGCAGCGGGCCGCCGACACCATGGCCGGGCTGACCGGCCACGGGGTGAAGATGTCCCTGGACGACTTCGGCACGGGCTACTCCTCGCTGGTGCACCTGCGCCGGCTCCCGGTCAGCGAGCTGAAGATCGACCGGTCCTTCGTGGCCCGGCTGGCCGTGGACGCCCAGGACGCGGAGATCGTCCGCTGCACGGTGGACCTCGCCCACTCCCTGGGCCTGCTCGTGGTCGCCGAGGGCGTCGAGGACGACGAGACCTGGGAGCGCCTGCGCGACCTGGGCTGCGACGCCGTCCAGGGCTGGCTGGTCGCCGCCGCCATGCCCCCGGCCGAGGCCACGGCCTGGCTGCTGGCCCGCGGCGAGCGCGGCTGGCGCCGCCCGTCCGACATCACGGCCGACCTCTCGGCGGTGACCTCCTCCGAGACGCCGTCGCCGTAGGCGGGGACCGCAAGCAGGGCGCCCCGGGCCTCCGGGGCGCCCTGCCGCGTCCACAGCCCCGGGAGAAAAAGAGCACCATCGGAAAAAGTGTTATCCGCACACCCCTGTGCAGGTCTCCTCTCCAGCCGGACACCCCGGCGCAGCAGAGAACGGAGTCCCATGCCCCCGCACGACGCCCGTCACCCGTCCGCCCCCGGAGTACCCGCCGACGCCCCCCGGGGCCGCCACCGCCGCTCCCGGGGACGCGTGACCGCGCTGTCCGTCGCCGCAGCCTCCGTCGCGGCCACCGCCGCCGCCTTCGCCTGGCCCGCGGCCGGACAGGCCACCACGGCGTCCGCGGGCCGCCCCGCCGCGCCCGCCCCCGCAGCGATACCCGGCGCCCAGTCCGGCGCCGGCAGCGCCCCCGCGGCGGCCCGGGAGGCCCGGGCCGCGGCCGCACCCGCCGCCCAGGCCGCCCCCGCGAGCCCCGCCGCCACCCGGGCCGCCACGTACGCGAAGCAGGTCGTCGCCCTGGTCAACAAGGAGCGGCGCCGGGCCGGCTGCGCCCCGCTGAAGGCCGACAAGCGGCTCATGAAGGCCGCCCAGTACCACGCCAACGACATGGCCAAGCGGAACTACTACTCCCACACCAGCCCCGAGGGCCGCAGCGCCGGCGACCGCATGACCAGGGCCGGCTACCCCTGGATGCGCTGGGGCGAGAACATCTACAAGAGCCCCCGCACCCCCGCGAAGGCCATGGCGGGCTGGATGGCCAGCCCGGGGCACCGCGCCAACATCCTGAACTGCGCGTTCAAGGACATCGGGGTGGGCGTGAACCTGAAGTCCAACGGCCCCTGGTGGGTGCAGAACTTCGCGGCCCGCCGCTGAGGGCGACGGCCCCGGCGGGGGCCGTGCCCCCGGCTCCCGCCAAACCGTTTCGTGGTGTGACGGCTGCGCCCCATAGGATTGGCCGCGAAACCTACACGCTCACCACCCCCAGAGGATCGCTGCATGCCTGGCATCACGCGCGAGGAGGTCGCCCACCTCGCTCGGCTGGCGCGTCTGGAGCTCAAGGCCGAAGAGCTGGATCACTTCGCCGGACAGCTCGACGACATCATCGGCGCGGTCGCCCGCGTTTCCGAGGTCGCCGACCAAGACGTCCCGCCGACCTCCCACCCGCTGCCGCTGACGAACGTCATGCGCGCGGACGAGGTCCGACCGTCGCTCACCCCCGAGCAGGCGCTCTCCGGAGCCCCCGCACAGGAGCAGCAGCGTTTCAAGGTGCCGCAGATCCTGGGGGAGGACTAAGCAGTCATGACCGACATCATCAAGCTCACCGCCGCCGAGATCGCCGGGAGGATCGCCTCCGGCGAGCTCACCGCGGTCGAGGTCACCGAGGCCCACCTGGCCCGGATCGAAGCCGTGGACGAGAAGGTCCACGCCTTCCTGCACGTCGACCGCGAGGGCGCGCTCGCGCAGGCCCGCGCCGTCGACGCCAAGCGCGCCGCGGGCGAGGAGCTCGGCCCGCTGGCCGGCGTACCGCTCGCGCTCAAGGACATCTTCACCACCAAGGGTGTGCCGACCACCGTCGGCTCGAAGATCCTCGAGGGCTGGATCCCGCCGTACGACGCCACCCTGACGCGCAAGCTCAAGGAAGCCGGCGTCGTCATCCTCGGCAAGACCAACATGGACGAGTTCGCCATGGGGTCCTCCACCGAGAACAGCGCCTACGGCCCCACCGGCAACCCCTGGGACCTCACCCGGATCCCCGGCGGCTCCGGCGGCGGCTCCTCGGCGGCCCTGGCCGCGTACGAGGCCCCCCTCGCGATCGGCACGGACACCGGCGGCTCCATCCGCCAGCCCGCGGCCGTCACCGCCACCGTCGGCGTCAAGCCCACGTACGGCGGCGTGTCCCGCTACGGCATGGTCGCCTTCTCGTCCTCCCTCGACCAGGGCGGCCCCTGCGCCCGCACGGTCCTGGACGCGGCCCTGCTGCACGAGGTCATCGCCGGGCACGACCCGCTGGACTCCACCTCCATCGACGCCCCGGTCCCGCCGGTCGTCGAGGCGGCGCGCAACGGCTCCGTCGCCGGGATGCGCGTCGGCGTGGTCAAGCAGTTCTCCGGCGAGGGCTACCAGGCCGGCGTCGTCCAGCGCTTCAACGAGTCCGTGGAGCTCCTCAAGGAGCTCGGCGCCGAGATCGTCGAGCTGGACTGCCCGTCCTTCGACCTGGCGCTGGCCGCGTACTACCTGATCGCGCCCTCCGAGTGCTCGTCCAACCTGGCCCGCTTCGACGCCATGCGCTACGGCCTGCGGGTCGGTGACGACGGCACGAGGTCCGCCGAGGACGTCACCGCCCTGACCCGCGAGGCCGGCTTCGGCGACGAGGTCAAGCGCCGTGTCATCCTGGGCACGTACGCGCTGAGCTCCGGCTACTACGACGCGTACTACGGCTCCGCCCAGAAGGTCCGCACGCTCATCACGCAGGACTTCGAGAAGTCCTTCGAGCAGGTCGACGTGATCGTCTCCCCGACCACCCCGACCACCGCCTTCCCGATCGGCGAGCGCGCCGACGACCCGATGGCGATGTACCTCGCGGACCTGTGCACCATCCCGACCAACCTGGCCGGCAACGCCGCCATGTCGCTGCCCTGCGGCCTGGCGCCCGAGGACGGTCTCCCGGTCGGTCTGCAGATCATCGCCCCGGCGATGAAGGACGACCGCCTCTACAAGGTCGGTGCCGCCGTCGAGGCCGCCTTCAACGCGCGCTGGGGCCACCCGCTGCTGGAGGAGGCTCCGTCCCTGTGAGTGCACTGACCAAGGCCAAGGGCTTCAAGAAGTCCAGGTCCGGTACGTACCTGTCGATCGGCACCACCGCCTTCGGTGCCATCAGCGTGATCAAGCAGGCCCGCAAGGCCCGCACCGAGCACGACACGCTGCAGCTGGTCGACGCCGTTGTGTCCGCCGCCGCCATCGTCACCGGCCTCGCGATCCTGTACCGCGAGCTGAAGCGCCTCGGCGACGACGACGTCCTGCTGGGCTGAGAGGGAAAGTTTCACCGTGACCGTCACCGAACTCCTGTCGTACGACGCGGCTCTCGCGGCGTACGACCCCGTCATGGGCCTCGAAGTCCATGTCGAGCTCGGCACCAAGACCAAGATGTTCTGCGGCTGCTCCACCGAACTGGGCGCCGAGCCCAACTCGCAGACCTGCCCGACCTGTCTCGGCCTGCCCGGCTCCCTCCCCGTCGTCAACGCGATCGGCGTGGAGTCCGCCATCAAGATCGGTCTCGCGCTGAACTGCGAGATCGCCGAATGGTGCCGCTTCGCCCGGAAGAACTACTTCTATCCGGACATGCCGAAGAACTTCCAGACCTCCCAGTACGACGAGCCCATCGCCTTCAACGGCTACCTGGACGTCCAGCTGGAGGACGGCGAGGTCTTCCGCGTGGAGATCGAGCGCGCCCACATGGAGGAGGACACCGGCAAGTCGACGCACGTCGGCGGTGCCACCGGCCGCATCCACGGCGCGTCCCACTCCCTGCTCGACTACAACCGGGCCGGCATCCCCCTCATCGAGATCGTCACCAAGCCGATCGAGGGCGCCGGCGAGCGGGCCCCCGAGGTCGCCAAGGCGTACGTGGCCGAGCTCCGCGAGGTCATCAAGTCCCTGGGCGTCTCCGAGGCCCGGATGGACAAGGGCCAGATGCGCTGCGACGTGAACCTGTCGCTGCGCCCGAACGGCACCACGGCCTTCGGCACCCGCAGCGAGACGAAGAACGTCAACTCGCTGCGCTCGGTCGAGCGCGCGGCGCGCTTCGAGATCCAGCGCCACGCGGCCGTCCTGCAGTCCGGCGGCTCGATCGTGCAGGAGACCCGTCACTTCCACGAGGACGACGGCTCCACCACCTCGGGCCGCATCAAGGACAACGCCGAGGACTACCGGTACTTCCCGGAGCCCGACCTCGTCCCCGTCGCCCCGGCCCGCACCTGGGTCGAGGAGCTGCGCGCGGGCCTGCCCGAGATGCCGCGTGCGCGCCGCAACCGGCTCCGCGAGGAGTGGGGCATCAGCGAGCACGACATGCAGTCCATCCTCAACGCGGGCGCGGTGGAGTCCATCGTCGCCACCGTCGAGGCGGGCGCCGACCCGGTTGCCGCGCGCAAGTGGTGGATGGGCGAGCTGGCCCGCAACGCCAACGAGCAGGGCGTCGGAGTCGACGAGCTGGCCATCACCCCGGCCGACGTGGCCCGGGTGGCCGCGCTGGTCGCCGACGGCTCGCTCAACGACAAGCTCGCCCGCCAGGTCCTCGAGGGCGTCCTCGCCGGCGAGGGCACCCCGGACGAGGTCGTCGACAAGCGCGGCCTGAAGGTCGTCTCGGACGAGGGCGCGCTCGGCGCGGCCGTGGACGAGGCCATCGCCGGGAACGCCGCCATCGCCGACAAGATCCGCGGCGGCAAGGTCGCGGCCGTGGGCGCCCTGGTGGGCGCGGTCATGAAGACCACCCGCGGCCAGGCCGACGCCGCCCGCGTCAAGGAGCTCATCCTGGAGCGCCTGGGCGTCAGCGAGGGCTGATCCCCGGCGGGCGCCGGTCCGCCCGCAGCGGTACGCGCGAGGGGCGGGACCCCGGACTTCGGTCCGGTGGTCCCGCCCCTCGCGCGTACCCGCCCGCCGTACGGCTCAGAAGCCCTTGTCGGAGGCCTTCAGGAAGGCCAGCCGGGCCGGCTTCGCGGGGAGGTAGACCTCCGGCAGGTCGATCTCCGGCAGCACCACCTCGGCGTCCAGGGTGAAGCCGAACCGCTCCATCAGGGCCACGGCCTTCGCGTTGCGGGAGTCCGGCTCGACCACCACGCGCGGGGTGCCGGAGGAGAACACGAACTGCGTGAACACCTCCAGCAGCGCGAAGGTGAAGCCGTGCTGCGCCCCGCCCACGGCCGGGCCGATCAGCAGGTGCACCCCGGTGTCCCCGGGCTGCACCTCGTAGCACTCGCTGACCCGGTCCTCGGCGGCCTCGTAGGTCTGGAAGAGGGCCACGGGCAGCCCGTCCCGGTGCACGAGGAACGCGTGGTGCGTGGTGCGGCGGTCCACGTCCGCGTAGATCTCCTCGACGAGCTCCACGCTCGCCCCGCCCATGCCCCAGAAGCGGGCCCGCTCCTCGGTCACCCAGGAGTGGATCAGGGGGGCGTCGACCGGCGGGTCGACGGGGGTGATGGTGACGGTCCCGAAGCCGGGCACGTCCTGGACGTGCACGGGCTCGCGGGTCGAGACGGCGGCGGGGGAGGGCAGGGTCATCGGGAGTCTTCCTTGGTGAGCCGGGACCAGTCGGTGACGACGGGTACGAGGGCGCCGCGCGCCCAGTGGGAGAGCTGGTCGCGGTGGTGCGGGGAACCGGTGACCCCGTCCGCGCCCAGCGGCACCACCCACAGGCTGTCCTCGCGGCGCGCGAGGTCCCAGACGTAGCGGGCCGAGGGGCCGCGGGCGGTGAGGTCGGTGTATCCGGGCACGCTGGAGGTGGCCAGCACGCAGTCGTGGTCGCCGCCCAGCCCGGGCCACTCGGCCTCCGGGTCGGGCAGGGCCTGCCAGGGGGCGAGGCGGTGCACCTCGGCCCACGGCGCGGGCTCGGCGCCCTGTGCCGCGAGCTCCTCCAGCGCGGCCCGCACCAGCCCCGGCCGGTCGAGTCCGGGCAGCAGCCCGGTGGTGAGGATCCCCTCCAGCGCGTAGCCGGTCTTGGGGACCAGGTACAGCCAGGGGTGGAAGACCCCGGGGGCGCGGGGGACGCCCGCCAGCGCCGCGAAGGCGGGGTCGGCGGCGATCTTCCGCACCACGGCGGTGCGCAGGGCCGAGAACAGCGTGGCGTCCGTGCTGTCGGCCTCCATCCGCCGGTCCCAGGCCAGCAGCCGGGCGCGCACGGCCTGCGCCTGCGGGGACAGGTCCGCCAGCGGGACGAGCACGTCGAGCAGGGCGGCGGCGGAGGCCAGGTGGGTGTCCGTGTGGATCGAGGCCATGCCGGCCGCGGTCCAGTCCGCGGAACCGCTGATGAGCTCGCGGATGCGGTCGGCGCGGTGCGGGGGAGCGAACTCGACGCCGTACGGGGAGGCGATCCCGCGGGCGTTGGCCATCACGGCGAAGCCCTGGACCGGCTCGGCGGCGGTCTGCGCCCAGCCCTCCCACGCGTGGCCGGGCTCCCAGGCGGGGACCAGGCGCAGCCGGTTGTCCCGGGAGCGCAGCGGTACGGCGCCCGCGACCCGGTGCAGCAGGCCGCCCGCGGTGTCCGCGGCGTGGACCACGTTCACGGGCTCGGCCCACAGGTCGAAGGCACGGTCGACGTCCTCGACCGTACGGGCGCGCAGGAGCGCGGGCAGGGCCGCGAAGCCGAGGTCGCGGCGGACCCGGGGCGGGTAGCGGAGGCTGACGCGCTCACCGCCCTCCTCGATCCCGGCGAGGTGGCCGGCGATCACCGGGCCGCGGGCGGTCTCCAGGACCTCCACGGTGACCGGCTCGGCCCCGCGGACCTCGACGGTCTCCGTGTGGCCGCTGACGGGCTCCCAGGAGCCGTCGGGGCCCAGGGCCTCGAAGGTCCCGCGGGGGGTCTCGCGCAGCCGCTCCCGGTACAGGTCCTGGTAGTCGGCCATGGCGTTGGTGATCGCCCAGGCGGCGCCGCCGGTGTGGCCGAAGTGGGCGATGCCGGGGACACCGGGGACGGCGAGGCCGACCACGTCGAACTCGGGGCAGGAGAGCCGGATCTGCTGGTAGACGCCCGGGTCCTCGATGAAGCGGTGCGGGTCGCCGGCGATCAGGGCGGCGCCGGTGGTGGTGCGGTCGCCGGGGATCAGCCAGCCGTTGCTGCCGGCGGTGCCGGGGCCGTCGGTGGCGAAGAGGGTGGCCGCCTCGTCGCCGAGGGCCCGGGCGACCTGCTCGCGCCAGATCTTGGTGGGGAAGCCGGCGAAGAGGATGTGCGTGGAGAGCCAGATGCCGAGCGGCACCCAGGGCTCCCAGGGGGCGGTGTCCAGGCCGGTGGCGGCGAACCGGTGGTCGCGGGCGGCGCCGGCGGCCATGCCCTCGTTGACCCCGTCGACGTAGGCGCGTACCCATGCGGCGGTCTGCGGGTCCAGGGCCTCGAAGCAGCGGCGTGCGGTGTCGTCGAGCCGGGACTGCCGGGCGAAGGTGTCCCACTCCACCGACTCCGGGCCGAGGAAGGCGGCGGTCGTCCCCTGCGCGCGGCGCCGCTCCACCTCCAGCTGCCAGGCGCGGTCGGCGGCGGTGACCCGCCCCTGGGCCCGGGCGAGCGCTCCGGCGTCGGATGCGCGAAGATGCGGGATGCCCCAGGCGTCCCGGTAGACCTCGATACTCACACTGCTCCCCGAGTGCATTAGGTTAGGCTGGCCTAAGTGTAATCACAGAGTGTGCGAGGAAAAGGGGCGGGCGTGGCTGGTCATGGCTGGGAGGGCGTGGTCCTCAAACTGCTGCGGGGCAAGGACTTCACCTTCACGGTGACGGGGGCGGAGCAGGTGACGGAGCACTACCGCCGCGTCCACCTCGAGGACGGCGGCCTGCTCGCCGCCGCCGGAGTGCACCCCACGATGTGGGTGCGCCTGTGGTTCGACGACGGGGGCAAGCCGCACCAGCGGGCGTACACCCTGGTCGACCCGGACCCCGAACGCGGCCTCTTCTCCCTCGAGTTCGCCCTGCACGACGGCATAGCCAGCGACTGGGCCCGGCACGCCGAGCCCGGCGACACCGTCGAGGCCACCGTCCAGGGCACCGGCTTCACGGCCCCCGAACCGGCCCCGGCCCGCCTGCTCGTCATCGGCGACCCGGCCTCCCTGCCAGCGGTCAACTCCCTGCTGGACGCGCACCCGCAGACCCCGGCGACGATCTGGTTCGAGACCCAGCACGACGAGGACGACGAGCTGCCGGTGCGCCTCGACCCCGACCGCCACGAGCTGCGCCGGGTCCGCCGCTGCGGCGACGCGCTGGCCGACGCGGTCCGCGCCGAGCTCCCGGAGCTGGTGGGCGACCCGGCGCAGGCGTACGTGTGGATGGCCTGCGAGGCGGGCACCACCCGCACCCTGACCGCGTACCTGCGCAAGACCCTGTCGGTCCCGAAGCACCGCATCAACGCGCTCGGCTACTGGCGCGCCTGACCGCCGGCTCCGGATCCCCTCCCGCCCCCGGCCCGGCGGGGGTCCGCGCCCGGGGGCGGGCCTCAGACGCCCACGGTGCCGTCTACGGCCTCGCGCAGCAGGTCCGCGTGGCCGTTGTGCCGGGCGTACTCGTGCGTGACGTGCAGCAGCACCGTGCGCAGCGAGACCTCCCGGCCCCAGCGGGGGGCGAACACGGCCTCGTCCAGCGAGGCCGCCCGCGCCTCGATGCGGCGCGCGTGCGCGGTCTCGGCCTCCCAGGCGGCGAGGGCCTCGGCGCCGCCGGCGCCCTCCGCCTCGTACGCCGCCTGGAAGTCGCCGTCGGGCGACCACACGAGCGGTACGTCCTCGCCGTCGACCGTGCGCCGGAACCAGGCCCGCTCCACCTCGGCCATGTGCCGCACCAGCCCCAGCAGGGACAGCGAGGAGGGGGCGCAGGCCCGCCGGCGCAGCTGCTCGTCGGTCAGGCCCGCGCACTTCAGCGCGAGCGTGGCTCGGTGGAACTCGAGGAAGGACCGCAGGGTCTCGCGTTCGCCCCCGGTCATCAGCGGCAGGGGGCGGCCGTCCCCCTCGGGCCCGGCGCTCACCGGGCCTCCCAGACGTACTCGGCGGTGCCGCCGAGCATCTCGAAGCCCAGCCGCTCGAGGATCGGGCGGCTCATGGGGGAGGCGTCGACCTGGAGGTACGGGATCCCGTGCGCGGCGGCGATCCGGGCGCGGTACGCGACCAGGGCGCGGTAGATGCCCCGGCCGCGCCACTCCTCGGCCGTGCCGCCGCCCCAGAGGCCGGCGAAGGGCTTGCCCGGGTTCATCTCCAGCCGGGCCGCGCTGACCGGCTCGTCGCCGGCCATCGCCACGACCGCGGCGATCTTGTCGGGCTCCTCGGTGATCCGGGTCAGGATCTGGTGGTGCAGATCGGGGCGGACCCGGCCGAAGGCCCGGGCGCTGGCCTGCATCATCAGGTCCACGCCCGCGGCGTCGGTGACCGGCACCAGGCGGATGCCCTCGGGCGCTTCGGTCTCCGCGGTGAGCCGGGAGACCTCGGCCACCATCAGGGCCTCCGGCTCGCCCGCCTCGAAACCGGCCGCGGCCAGGCGCTGGGCGAGATCGGCGGGGCCGTCGTGGAAGTAGAGCTTCCACTCCCAGCTGCGGGCGCCGTCGGGCAGCCCGGCGAAGTGCGCCACCTGCTCGGCGATGGCCGCGTCGGCCGTGGACGCGTCGAGCTGCGACCAGAGCACCCCGTTGAACCCGAGCGGCGGCGCGGTCTGCCGCACCACGCTCCCGCCCGGCCCCACCCGCTCCACCACGGCCCCCGGCCCGTCCGGCGGGGCCCCCAGCCGCATCTCCCGGTCGTACAGCGCGCGCACCAGTTCATGATCCATCCCCCCACCCCACCAGCCCCCGGCACCCCCGGCAACCGGATTTCCGCCCGCTACGCTCCCCTCCCATGACCCCATCCGACCCGCGCATCCACACGGGCAACGCCGGCAAGGACGCCCCGCTCGACCACGGCTGGCTCCTCGGCCACTTCAAACCCCCCGGCGACCCCCGCCACAGCAGCGCGGTGGAGATCAAGTGGGGGGTGCACCCCCGCGGCGACCGCCGCGCCCGCTGGGTGGAGGGCGAGGCGCGGACCGCGCTGCAGGTGCTGGTCAGCGGACGGTTCCGGGTGGAGTTCCCCGGGGGCGACGTGGTCCTGGCCGAGCAGGGGGACTACGTGGTCTGGGGGCGCGGGGTCGACCACTCCTGGTATGCGGAGGAGGACTCCGTCGTGCTCACCGTCCGCTGGCCCTCCGTACCCGGGTACCAGGTGCCCCCGCCCGGCCCGTCCTGAGGGTCCGCGCGAGGGCGGGTCCCTCCTGCTCCGGGGGCCCGGGGCGAAGGGCGCCTACCGGCGCGTAACGCCTGTGACGATGCGCACGAAAGGGGCCAACGATCACGAATCGCTGCGAAGGTGTCCTCAGGCCGCTTGACTCGGTCGCCAGGTACAGCGTTCTTTGCATCGGGCGTCTCCCGGTAAAGATCCGAACCACCAGGGAGCTCGTCCGTTGGCAGCAATCGCACGGTGGTGCATGCAGCACCGCCTCGTCGCCGTCCTGATCTGGCTGCTCGCCCTCGGCGGCACCGCGACCGCCGCCACCGCCGCCGGGACCGCGTACTCCAACAACTACGAGGTCCCCGGCACCGAGTCCGGCAGGGCCACCGCCCTCCTGCGCGCCGGCTTCCCCGGCCAGGGCGGGGACACCGACACCGTGGTCTGGCGCACCCCCGACGGCCAGAGCGCCCGCACCCCCGGGGTCGAACAGCGGATGAGCCGCGCGCTCGACCGCATCGCCGACCTGCCCGGCATCGGCTCCGTCACCAGCCCCTACAGCCCCGAGGGCGCGGCCCAGATCAGCCCCGACGGGCGCACCGCCTACGCCGTCGTCACCTTCGACAAGGCCGCCGACGAGGTCCCCAGGGCCCAGGCCGCCGCCGTGGTCGACGCGGCGAAGGACGCCGAGGAGGGCGCCGGCGGGCTCCAGGTCGAGCTCGGCGGCCGGGCCGTCGGCCTGACCGAGGCCCCCACCTCCCACCTCGCCGAGGCCATCGGCGTCGCCGTCGCCGGCGTGGTCCTCTTCCTCGCCTTCGGCTCCCTCGCGGCCAGCCTCCTCCCCATAGCCACCGCGCTCGTCAGCGTCGGCACCGCGTACTCCGGGATCGTCCTGCTCGGCCACGCCATGCCGGTCGCCGACTTCGCGCCCATGCTCGGCATGCTCGTCGGCCTCGGCGTCGGCATCGACTACGCGCTCTTCATCGTCACCAGGCACCGCAAGGGCCTCAAGCGCGGACTCCCCGTCGAAGAGGCCGCGCGCAACGCCGTCGCGACCACCGGCCGCGCCGTGGTCTTCGCCGGCGCCACCGTCTGCATCGCCCTCCTCGGCATGCTGATCCTGCGCCTGAACTTCCTCAACGGCGTCGCGATCGCCGCCTCCCTCACGGTCATCCTCACCGTCGCCGCGTCGGTGACCCTGCTCCCCGCCCTCCTCTCGTACATCGGGATGCGCGCCCTGTCCCGCCGCGAGCGCCGCAAGCTCGCCGCGGAGGGCCCCCAGGCGGAGGAGCCCACCACCTTCAGCGCCCGCTGGTCGGCCTTCGTCGAACGCCACCCCAAGCTCCTCGGCGCCGTGGCCGCCGTCGTCATGGTCGTCCTCGCCCTGCCCACGCTCTCCCTCCACCTCGGCACCTCCGACCAGGGCAACAACCCCGCCACCTCCACCACCCGCCAGGCCTACGACCTGCTGGCCGACGGGTTCGGACCCGGGGTCAACGGACCCCTGACGCTGGTCGCCCACCTCGACGCCGCCGGCGACCGGCTCGCCCTGGAGCGCCTCGCCGACAGCGTGCGCACCACCGAGGGCGTCGCCTCCGCCGGGCACCCGGTCCTCAACCGCAGCGCCGACACCGCCGTCCTGACCGTGGTCCCCGAGTCCTCCCCGCAGTCCCGGGACACCAGCGCCCTGGTGGACCGGCTCCGCGGCGAGGTCATCCCGGCCGCAGAGCAGGGCAGTACCCTCCAGGTCCACGTCGGCGGCGTGACCGCCGGCTACGACGACTTCGCCGACGTCATCGTCGGCAAGCTGCCGCTGTTCGTCGGCGTGGTCATCGCCCTCGGCTGCGCCCTCCTCCTGCTCGCCTTCCGGTCCCTCGGCATCCCCCTGAAGGCCGCCGCGATGAACGTGGCCGCCGTCGCCTCCTCCTTCGGGATCGTGGTCGCGGTCTTCCAGTGGGGCTGGGGGAGCGAGCTGATGGGCCTGGGCAGCGCCGGCCCCATCGAGCCCTTCCTGCCGGTGATCATGGTCTCCGTGCTCTTCGGGCTCTCCATGGACTACCAGGTCTTCCTGGTCAGCCGGATGTACGAGGAGTGGCTGGAGACCGGTGACAACCGCCGCGCCGTCCGCGTCGGCCTCGCCGAGACCAGCCGCGTGATCAACTCGGCCGCCGTCATCATGATCTCCGTCTTCCTCGCCTTCGTGCTCAGCGGAGACCGGCTGATCGCCATGTTCGGCATCGCGCTCGCCGCCGCCGTGGCCCTCGACGCCTTCGTCCTGCGCACCCTCCTCGTCCCGGCCCTCATGCACATGCTGGGCGGGGCCAACTGGTGGCTGCCCGCCTGGCTGGACCGCCGCCTGCCCCGGATCAGCATCGAGCCCCCGGACGGCGCCCGGCAGGTCGCCCTCCCGGGCCAGCGGAGCGGCGCGGCCGACGCCGAGCCCCCCGTCCGCACCCGCTGAGCCCCCGGGCGCGGCCCGCTCTCAGACCGCTCTCAGATTCGGCCCCTACGGTGCCCAGCATGAACACGACCAAGACCGACGGCACGGCCCCCGAGGGCCCCGGCACCCCCGACGGGCCGGAGGACCGGACCGTCCGGGCCGCCGCCGACTCCGCCGCGGACCGGGACCTCCTCGTCACGCTGGACTCCGACGACGACGAGCCCGCCCCCGTCGAACTGGGCGAGGAGCTGACCGACGCCGAACTCACCGACGACTTCGGCACCCGCCGGCCCCCGGGCGTGGCCGCCGCGGCCGCCGCCCTGACCGGCGCGGGCCTGGGCCTCGTCTCCCTCAGCGGCAGCTGGGTCTCGCGCATCCTCACCGAGCGCCAGACCCTGATCGGCCAGATCGAGTCCGCCGACGCGGCCTCCACCCGCGAGAAGATCGCCGCCCTGTACGGCGACCCCTGGCACACGACCGCGCTGGTCAACGGCTGCTTCGCCGCCCTGGCCCTGCTCATCGGCCTCTTCGTGCTGGCCCGCCCCGCCTTCGGCCCCGCCGACCGCACCCCGCCCCTGTGGGTCCGCGCCGCCTCCTGGACCGCCGTGGTCCTCGGCCTCCTCGGCCTGCTGATCTCGGGCGTCATGTACACCGACGTGCTCACCCCCCTCCCCAGCGCCCCCTGACCCGCGCAGCGCACCCCGGCCGGGTCTTGGGGGGCCGCCCCGACCTAGCCGGCCCGGGACCCGGCCGAAGGACCCCCGGCCCGTACGGATGCGGCAGTCTCCCGATGTGCCGCACCCCCCCGCTGACGGCCGCGCCGGAACCCGGCCCCGGCCCACCGCCTCAGGCTCTTCGCCCCGCCGGCCCCGCCGTCCCGGAGGGTATGAGCCCGGACCCCGGCCTCCGGAGCCCCGCGGGTACGCTGCGCCCGCGATCCGTGCGGGCGGGTGCGGTGAGCGGGCCGCCCCGCTGCCGGGCGCTCACCGGACCCTCAGGGACAGCACCCGGTCGTCGGCCGGCTCCGGCGCACCGCGGCCGTCCGTCTCGCTCGTGACCAGCAGTATCCGGTCCCCGCCCAGGGCGACCACCGTCCGCAGCCGCCCGTACTCCTCCGTCAGGAAGGCCTGCGGCTGCCCGGCGGTCCCGCCGCCGTCCAGCGGGATCCGCCACAGTCGCTCGCCCCGCAGCCCCGCCATCCAGATCGACCCCTGCGCCCAGGCGATCCCGCTCGGCGAGGCCTGGTCCGTGCGCCACTGGGCCACCGGGTCGCGGTACCCCTCCTTCCCGGCCCTGCCCTCCGCCTCCGGCCAGCCGTAGTTCCCGCCCGGCACGATCAGGTTGAGCTCGTCCCAGGTGTTCTGCCCGAACTCCGCCGCCCAGAGCCGCTTGCCGGAGTCCCAGGCCAGGCCCTGCACGTTCCGGTGGCCGGAGGAGTAGACGACCGAACCCGGTGTCGGATTGCCCTCCGCCGGTTCCCCGTCGGGGGTCATCCGCAGGATCTTGCCGCCCAGCGACCGGGGGTCCTGGGCCAGGCCGGTCTCGCCGGTCTCGCCCGTGCCCGCATACAGCATCCCGTCGGGGCCGAAGGCGATCCGGCCGCCGTTGTGCACCACACCCTTGGGGATGCCCCGGAACACCGTGTCCGGGGCGCCCAGCTGCTGGCCCGGCGGCTTCTGCTCCTCGTACCTCATCCGGGCGATGCGGTTGTCCGACTCCGTGGTGAAGTACGCGTACACCAGCTTGTCCGAGGCGTACGAAGGGGACAGGGCCAGGCCCAGCAGGCCGCCCTCGCCGCCCGGCGCCGCCCCGGGGACCTCGCCGATCTCCGTCACCCGGCCCGTGTCCCCGTCCACCCGGCTGATCGTGCCCCCGTCCCGGGAGCCGACCAGCAGGTCTCCGCCCGGCAGCGGAGCCACGCCCCACGGGCTCTTCAGCCCCTTCGCGAGCTCGCCCGCCACCGTCACGGACCCCTTCGCCGCAGGCGCCTCGCCCCCGCCGGGCGAGGCGCCGGGGCCGTCCGACGCCCGGGGTGACGCGGCCCCCGCTGAAGAGGACCCCGCCGAGCCGGCGGGGAGTCCCGCGCCGCCCCCGGAACACCCCGCGACCAGCAGCGCACCGCACCCTGCCAGTGCCGCGGCCGTCACCACACCCCTCGTGCGCCTGTCCATGCCCCCCGCTCCCTTCCGTCCGCCCAGACCAGCCCTGTCCCGCTCGTGCGCCCTGCCTGCCTTGCTGTCCTGCCTGCCTTGCCTGTCCTGCCTACACAAGGAACAACCGCCGCCGGGCCCCGCCGAGTTCCACCGGTCGTACACCCGATCGAGTGGTCCATCCGGAACCACGCCTACCGGAGCGCAGGCCTCCACAATTCCCCCGGCGCCTGCCCGCCCGCCCAGGCCTCAGTCCCAGGCTCCCACCGCGGCCGCCAGCCCCGCGATCTCCGCCAGGTCGGCGGCCGTCAGCAGCACCTCCGCCGCCCGCGCGTTCTCCACCGCCCACCGCTCCTGCTTGGTCCCCGGCACCGGGACCACGTGCGGCCCCTGCGCCAGCACCCAGGCCAGCGCCACCTGCCCCGGGGTCACCCCGGGCCCGTGCCGCCGCGCGATCCTGCGCAGCCCCGCCACCAGCGGCTGGTTCGCCGCCATCGCCTCCGCCGTGAACCGCGGATGGCGCGCCCGCGCGTCCTGCGGCTCGAAGCCCTCCCCGGGCGTCAGGGTCCCGGTCAGGAACCCCCGCCCCAGCGGCATCGCCGCCAGGAAGCCCACCCCGCGGGCCGCACACCACGGCAGCAGGCCCGCGAGCGCCCGGTCCGCCCACACCGACAGCTCGGCCTGCACCGCCGCCACCGGGAACACCTGCTGCACCCGCTCCAGCTGGCGAATCGTCACCTCGTGCGGGTCGTAAGGCCGCTGCCGCGGATCCCGGTACTCCCTGCCCTCCCGCAGCACCCCGCCGCCCCGCGCCCCCACCGCGCAGAACCCCAGCGCCCGCACCTTCCCCGCCGCCACCAGCTCGGCCATGGCGCCCCAGGTCTCCTCCACCGGCACGTCCGGATCGGGCCGGTGGAGCTGGTACAGGTCGATGACGTCCGTCTGCAGCCGGCGCAGCGAGGCGTCGCAGGCCCGCCGCACGTAGCCGGGGCGGCCGTTCGCCACGATGTGCTGGTCGCCCGCCTGCAGGCCCACCTTGGTGGACACGAAGGCGTCGGCCCGCCGCTCCTTGAGCACCCGCCCCAGCAGCAGCTCGTTCGTGAACGGCCCGTACACGTCCGCCGTGTCCAGCAGGGCCGCCCCCAGGTCCAGGGCCGCGTGCACCGCCCGCAGGGATTCCTCCCCGTGCCGCCTCGAAGGGGTGTAGGCCCAGCTCATCGGCATGCATCCGAGCCCGACGGCCCCGACGGCCAGGGCCGCCGAGCCGAGAGTCCTGCGCTCCACCTGGTGGTACCCCTCCCTCTCCCGCTCCCCAAACTAACCTCTGGCCCGGTGGCCGGTTCGCATAGCCTCCTGACCATGAGCAACGACACGACCGACACGACCGCCGCCCCGCGCGAGGTCTGGCTGCCGATACCGGCGGACGAGATCGAGGGGCTCCCCGCGGGCCTGACCTACCGCTTCTGGGACGGCGGTCCGGACTTCCCCGCCGACCCGGCGGACTGCGCCTTCTACGTCGTCCCCTACATGAAGGGGCCCGCCGTCGCCACGCGCCCGCTCGCGCAGATGGCCTCCGTCCGCGCGGTGCAGACCCTCTCCGCCGGTATCGACCACGTGGAGCCCGGGATCGGTTCCCTCCGCCCCGGCGTGTCCCTGTGCAACGCCCGCGGAGTCCACGAGGCCAGCACCGCCGAGCTCACGCTCGCCCTTGTCCTCGCCGCCCTGCGCGACCTCCCCGGCTTCGTGCGCGGCCAGGACCGCGAGGAGTGGCGGGCCGGGTTCTATCCCGCCCTCGCCGACAAGTCCGTCCTGATCGTCGGGTACGGGTCCATCGGCGCGGCCATCGAGGACCGGCTCCTCCCCTTCGAGTGCGCGCGGATCACGCGCGTGGCCCGCTCGGCCCGCACCGCCCCTCACGGTCCCGTGCACGCCCTGGCCGACCTGCCGGAGCTGCTGCCCGCCGCCGACGTGGTCATCCTCTCCACCCCGCTCACGGAGGACACCCGCGGCCTCGCCGGGGCCGGTTTCCTCGCCCGCATGAAGGACGGGGCCCTGCTCGTGAACGTGGCCCGCGGCCCGGTCGTGGACACCAAGGCGCTGCTGGCCGAGCTGGAGTCGGGCCGGCTGCGCGCCGCGCTGGACGTGACCGACCCGGAACCGCTGCCCCAGGGGCACCCGCTCTGGCATGCTCCCCATGTCCTGATCACGCCCCATGTCGGCGGCAGCACCTCGGCGTTCATGCCCCGCGCCAAGCGGCTGCTGGCGGCCCAGCTCACCCGTTTCGCGGCCGGCGAACCCCTGGAGAACACCGTTCTGGTCACGGAATAAGTCCGGTTGTGCACGCTCCGGAGCGCTTCTGGTGCACCCCGTGCCCACAACTCCGCGCCTGGTCACGCAGCGTAGAGATCCTATGTCCCTGAGTGACGAAACTGGTGTATCGTCCGGACCAAGGGGCTGCGCCGGGAACGTACGGCGCTGGGGAGTGATCGGACACTTTGGGGGGCGACGGGCGATGCACGGCCAATGGACGAAAAATCCGACGCGGCGAGGACGCCGGAAGCGGTGCACGCGCGCGCCGCTTCCGGCCCGGGGGCCCCGGTGAGTGCCCCCGGGGCGCTCCTGACCCGGCAGCCGGCCTCCGGCGGCGGGAAGGGTCTGGGCGCCCAGCTCCTCCTGGCAGTGGTGTGCGGCGGATACGCCGTCGGCGCCGCACTCGGCTGGGGATCGGAGCAACTCGCCCTGATCATGGGCGATTTCGGACTGAGTGCGGCCGGCCTGCTGGCCGCGGTCTCCTGCTACAGGTACGCCCGCTCCGAGGGGATCCGGGAGCGGCCCGCCTGGCTGCTGTTCTCCTTCTCCTCCCTCATGGGAGCGGGGGGCAACGCCGTCTGGGGCTGGTACGAGGTCCTGCTGGACGAGCCCGTCCCCAGCCCCTCCCTCGCCGACTTCTTCTTCCTGTGCTTCGCCCCGCCCGCCATCGTCGGCCTCCTCGTCCTCGCCAAGCGCCCGGTCAACCGCGCCGGCTGGGTCTGCCTCGCCCTCGACTCCTGGCTCATCGGCGGCTCCCTCCTCACCCTTTCCTGGAGCCTGGCCCTCGCGCACACGGCCGAGTCCGTGGCCTCCGGCGGCACCGGCAGCGTCCCCCGGGCCGCACTCTCCCTCGCGTACCCCATGCTGGACATCGCGCTCGTCTCGATCGTCCTCGTCCTGCACTTCCGGCGCTCCGCCGCGAACCGCTCCGCGATCAACACGGCCATCGCCGCCCTCGCCCTCACGGTCCTCAGCGACGCCCTGTTCACCTCCCCGCTGCTGCGCGCCAGCTACCAGTCCGGGCAGCTCCTCGACGCCGGCTGGTTCGCCGGCTCGCTGCTCCTCGCGTACGCCCCCTGGGGCGCGCGGCGCCTGTACGGGCCCGAGGCGGCCGTACCGCAGCGCGGGGCCCGCCAGCCCGGCGGCCCCATCAGCGGCTCCCTGCCCGCCCTCACCCCGTACCTCGCCGCCGCGGTGTGCACCCTCGGCATCCTGTACAACGTGGTCGACGGCCGCCGGGTGGACCGCGTGGTGGTCTTCACGGGCTGCGCCGTGGTCCTCGCCCTGGTGGTCCGGCAGGGCATCATGCTCCTCGACAACATCGCCCTCACCCAGGAACTGGCCCAGAAGGAGAACCACTTCCGCTCCCTGGTCCAGGGCTCCAGCGACGTCATCATGATCGCGGCGCCGAACGGCGTGCTCCGCTACGTCAGCCCCGCCGCGGCCGGGGTCTACGGCCGCGAGGCGGAGGAGCTGGTCGGCACCGAGCTGTCCGCGCTGATCCACCCCGACGACCTGGGCCGGGTGGTGCACGAGGTCCGCCGCTTCCTCGCCTCCCCCCTCGCCGGGGAGCCCACCACCCGCATCGAGTGCCGCTTCGAGTCCGGCAGCGGCGAGTGGCTCAACGTGGAGTCCACGGTCAACCGCCACCAGGGCGGCCTGATCCTCAACAGCCGCGACGTCACCGAGCGGGTCCGCCTCCAGGCCCAGCTCCAGCACAGCGCCGAGCACGACCCGCTCACCGACCTGCCCAACCGCGCCCTGTTCACGCGGCGCGTCCGCCAGGCCCTCGGCGGCCGCCGGGCCGGCGACCACAGCACCGCCGTGCTCTTCATCGACCTCGACGGCTTCAAGGCCGTCAACGACACCATCGGCCACCAGGCGGGCGACGAGCTCCTCGTCGAGGCCGCCCGCCGCCTCCAGGACTCCGTCCGCGCCGGGGACACGGCCGCCCGCCTCGGCGGGGACGAGTTCGCTGCCCTCATCCTCGGCGACGGCAGCCGCGACCGCTCCGCCCGCGAGTTCCTGGTCCGCGAGATCGCCGACCGGCTGCGGGTCACGCTGTCGCAGCCGTACCGCATCGGCGGCGCCGAGGTCCGGGTCGCCGCCAGCATCGGCGTCGCCTTCGCCGACCAGGGCACCACCCCCTCCGACCTGATGCGCAACGCCGACCTGGCCATGTACCGCGCCAAGGCCGGCGGCAAGGACCGCGTGGAGCTCTACGCCCCGCAGATGCAGGCCGAAGTGGTCCGCAAGGCCGAGCTCGCCGGGCGGCTGCGCAGCGCCCTGGAGGACGGCGAGTTCGCCCTGCTCCACCAGCCCGTGGTGGCCCTGGACACCGGGCAGGTCACGGCCGTGGCCGCCCAGGCCCGCTGGCGCTCCGCCCAGGGCATCCTCTTCACCCCCGCCGAGTTCCTGAGGACCGCGGCCCCGGCCGACCCGGCGGAGGGCGGCGCCGGGCGGGCCGGCGCGGCCCGCGCCGCCGAGCTGGGCCGGCGGCTGCTGGAGGAGGCCGTGGAGCAGGCCGCCGAGCGGCACCGCGCCGGGCACGGGGTGCCGGTGACCGTGCGCATCCCGGCGCAGCGGCTGCTCGACCAGCGGCAGCCCTCCGCCTCGGTGGAGGCCCTCCTGACCCGGCACGGGCTCCCCTCCGGGTCCCTGGTGGTCGAGCTGGCCGAGAGCGACCCCAGGGTGCCCCTCGACGAGCTGGAGCGCCGTCTGACGGCCCTGCGCAGGCTCGGGGTGCGGATCTCCCTCGACGGCTTCGGAAGCGGCTACGCGGCCGTGAGCGCCCTGCGCCGGCTGCCCGTGGACGTGCTCCGGCTGGACCGCGGGCTGGTCGAGGGGGTGGTGGAGTCCGCCCGGCTCCACAAGATCACCGCCGGCCTCTTGCGGATCGCAAACGATCTGGGAATGCAGTCCGTGGCGGACGGGGTCGACCTCCCCGAACAGGTCCTGGCCCTGCGCGCCATGGGGTGCACGCACGGGCAGGGGATGGCGTTTTCCGGCCCCCTCGACGAGTACCGGCTGCGCCGTGCGCTGGTCCGCGGTACGTTCGCAGTACCTGGAGGAAATGCCATGGCAGTCCTGGCAGGCGGTTCGCTGGGGGGCCGGAGGGGCTCACATAATGAGACGTCCATCCCACCTACTTGACATCAACCTCCTGACAGAGGGAGGGTCTGTGCCATGCGCACCCGAATTCTCGTACTTGGAAAGCGCGTCGGCTGAAGCTGGGCAACTCATGTGCCCGCTGATCGCACCCGACGCGCTCCCCTCGCTTGCCTTCCGGCACGAGGGGTTTTTTGTTGCACTGGCAAAACCCAAAGACTCGCTAAAACCCTCAGCTTCGAGAAGAGAATGCCGATGACCGAGCAGGCCACCGGGGCCCACCATCCGCAGCCGCGGGCCCGTACCGGAGGACAGCAGACCGCTGCGATCGAGCACGTCACGGGTGCGCAGTCCCTCATCCGATCTCTCGAAGAGGTGGGGTGCGACACCGTCTTCGGCATTCCGGGCGGCGCCATCCTCCCCGCGTACGACCCGATGATGGACTCCGAGCGGGTCCGCCACATCCTCGTCCGCCACGAGCAGGGGGCCGGCCACGCCGCCACCGGCTACGCCCAGGCCACCGGCCGGGTCGGCGTCTGTATGGCCACGTCCGGACCGGGCGCCACGAACCTCGTCACCCCGATCGCCGACGCGCACATGGACTCCGTCCCGCTCGTCGCGATCACCGGCCAGGTCTCCTCCAAGGCGATCGGCACGGACGCCTTCCAGGAGGCGGACATCGTCGGCATCACGATGCCGATCACCAAGCACAACTTCCTCGTCACCCGCGCCGAGGACATCCCGAAGACGATCGCCGAGGCCTTCCACATCGCCTCGACCGGCCGCCCCGGCCCGGTCCTGGTCGACATCGCCAAGGACGCCCTGCAGGCGCAGACCACCTTCTCGTGGCCGCCCACCCAGGAGCTGCCCGGCTACCGCCCGGTCACCAAGCCGCACGCGAAGCAGATCCGCGAGGCCGCGAAGCTGATCGCCCAGGCCAAGCGCCCGGTCCTGTACGTCGGCGGCGGCGTCATGAAGTCCGGTGCGACCGCCGAGCTGAAGGTCCTCGCCGAGCTGACCGGCATCCCGGTCACCACCACCCTGATGGCGCTGGGCTCCTTCCCCGACACCCACCCGCTGCACGTGGGCATGCCGGGCATGCACGGCGCGGTCACCGCCGTCACCGCCCTCCAGAAGGCCGACCTGCTGATCGCCCTGGGCACCCGCTTCGACGACCGCGTCACCGGCAAGCTCGACAGCTTCGCCCCCCTCGCCAAGGTCATCCACGCGGACATCGACCCGGCCGAGATCGGCAAGAACAAGCCCGTGGACGTCCCGATCGTCGGAGACGCCCGCGAGGTCATCGCCGACCTGGTCCAGGCCGTCCAGGCCGAGCACACCGAGGGCAACACCGGCGACTACGCCGCCTGGTGGGCCGACCTCAACCGCTGGCGCGACACCTACCCGCTCGGCTACGACCTGCCCGAGGACGGCATGCTCTCGCCGCAGCAGGTCATCCAGCGGATCGGCCAGCTCGCCCCCGAGGGCACCATCTACGCCGCGGGCGTCGGCCAGCACCAGATGTGGGCCTCGCACTTCATCGACTACGAGCAGCCCCGGACCTGGCTGAACTCCGGCGGCGCCGGGACCATGGGCTACGCGGTCCCCGCGGCCATGGGCGCCAAGGTCGGCGCCCCGGACCGCGCGGTCTGGGCGATCGACGGCGACGGCTGCTTCCAGATGACCAACCAGGAACTGGTCACCTGCGCGCTGAACAACATCCCCATCAAGGTCGCGATCATCAACAACGGCGCGCTGGGCATGGTCCGCCAGTGGCAGACGCTGTTCTACAACCAGCGGTACTCCAACACCGTGCTGCACGCGGACGAGACGGGCCACGGCACCGTCGGCTCCCAGCTCGGCGAGTCCACCGCCCCCCGCAAGGGCACCCGCGTCCCGGACTTCGTGAAGCTGTCCGAGGCCATGGGCTGCGTCGCCCTGCGCTGCGAGGACCCGGCCGACCTGGACAAGGTCATCGCCGAGGCCAACGCCATCAACGACCGTCCCGTCGTCGTCGACTTCATCGTCCACGAGGACGCCATGGTGTGGCCGATGGTCGCCGCCGGCACCTCGAACGACGAGGTCATGGCCGCCCGGGGCGTCCGCCCCGACTTCGGCGACAACGAAGACGACTGAGCGCAGAGCGCAGAGAGAGACCGACTCACATGTCCAAGCACACGCTCTCCGTCCTGGTCGAGAACACCCCCGGCATCCTGGCCCGGATCGCCGCCCTGTTCTCCCGCCGCGGGTTCAACATCGACTCCCTCGCGGTCGGCGTCACCGAACACCCCGACATCTCCCGCATCACCATCGTCGTGAACGTCGAGGACCTGCCGCTGGAGCAGGTGACCAAGCAGCTCAACAAGCTGGTCAACGTCCTCAAGATCGTCGAGCTCGAGCCCGCCGCTGCGATCCAGCGCGAACTCGTCCTGGTGAAGGTCCGCGCGGACAACGAGACCCGCTCGCAGATCGTCGAGATCGTCAAGCTGTTCCGCGCCAAGACGGTCGACGTCTCCCCGGAGGCCGTGACCATCGAGGCCACCGGCGGTGCCGACAAGCTGGAGGCCATGCTCAAGATGCTGGAGCCCTTCGGCATCAAGGAGCTCGTCCAGTCCGGCACGATCGCCATAGGGCGCGGCGGCCGGTCCATCACGGACCGCAGCCTGCGCGCGCTCGACCGCAGCGCCTGACCCGCCGCAGGCCCGGCGCGCCGCGCCGGGCCCGGCACCCGCTCGCATCGCGAGACCGCAAGACTTTCCTTCCGTCCCCCGCCGTACGGTGGGAGCAACATCAGCGCACCAAGGAGATATCCCAGTGGCCGAGCTGTTCTACGAGAACGACGCCGACCTGTCCATCATCCAGGGCCGCAAGGTCGCGGTCATCGGATACGGCAGCCAGGGCCACGCCCACGCGCTGTCGCTCCGCGACTCCGGCGTCGACGTCGTCGTCGGCCTGAAGGACGGTTCCAAGTCCAAGGCGAAGGCCGAGGAGCAGGGCCTGAAGGTCGTCCCGGTGGCCGAGGCCGCCGCGTGGGCGAACGTCATCATGATCCTGACCCCGGACCCGCTGCAGGCCGAGATCTACGAGGAGTCCATCAAGGAGCACCTCGAGGAGGGCGACGCGCTCTTCTTCGGCCACGGCTTCAACGTCCGGTACGGCTTCATCAAGCCCCCGGCCAACGTGGACGTCGCCCTGGTCGCCCCGAAGGGCCCGGGCCACCTGGTCCGCCGCCAGTACGAGGAGGGCCGCGGCGTTCCGTGCATCGCCGCCGTCGAGCAGGACTTCACCGGGTCCGCCTTCGCGCTCGCGCTCTCGTACGCGGCCGGCATCGGCGGCACCCGCGCCGGCGTCATCAAGACCACCTTCACCGAGGAGACCGAGACCGACCTGTTCGGTGAGCAGGCCGTCCTCTGCGGTGGCGCCTCCGCCCTGGTCAAGGCCGGTTTCGAGACCCTGACCGAGGCCGGCTACCAGCCGGAGATCGCCTACTTCGAGTGCCTCCACGAGCTGAAGCTCATCGTCGACCTCATGTACGAGGGCGGCCTGGAGAAGATGCGCTGGTCGGTTTCCGAGACCGCCGAGTGGGGCGACTACATCACCGGCCCGCGCGTCATCACCGACGCCACCAAGGCCGAGATGAAGAAGGTCCTCGCGGAGATCCAGAGCGGCGAGTTCGCCAACACCTGGATGGCCGAGTACAAGGCCGGCCTGCCGAAGTACAACGAGTACAAGAAGGCCGACGAGGAGCACCTGCTGGAGACCACCGGCAAGAAGCTGCGCAAGCTGATGAGCTGGGTCGACAGCGAGGAGAACTAGTCCTCCCGCGCGGGGGCCGGGACGCGCCGTCCCGGCCCCCGCGCGCACCGGCACCGGCCGCGGGTTGTCCACCCCGGCCAACCACGGACGGGTGATCCTTCCGTACAGGCGGAAAACCGGTCCGCCGCCGCCACTACACTGCTCAACACATACGCGTCAGGCCCACAGTGTCGTGCGTCTTCCACGCGGCTAGCCCCTCCACCGCATGCGGCCGTCGGGACGGCCGTCCGCACTGGATTTGTGAGGACCCACGTGACCTCGAAACCTGTCGTACTCATCGCCGAAGAGCTCTCGCCCGCCACGGTCGAGGCCCTCGGCCCCGACTTCGAGATCCGGCACTGCAACGGCGCCGACCGCGCGGAGCTGCTGCCCGCCATCGCCGACGTGGACGCGATCCTCGTCCGCTCCGCGACCAAGGTCGACGCGGAGGCCGTGGCCGCCGCCAGGAAGCTGAAGGTCGTCGCCCGCGCCGGCGTCGGCCTGGACAACGTCGACGTGTCCGCCGCCACCAAGGCCGGCGTGATGGTCGTCAACGCGCCGACGTCCAACATCGTGACCGCCGCCGAGCTGGCCTGCGGTCTGCTCATCGCCACCGCCCGCAACATCCCGCAGGCCAACACCGCCCTGAAGAACGGCGAGTGGAAGCGGAACAAGTACACGGGCGTCGAGCTGAGCGAGAAGACCCTCGGCGTCGTCGGCCTCGGCCGCATCGGCGTCCTGGTCGCCCAGCGCATGTCGGCCTTCGGCATGAAGGTCGTCGCGTACGACCCGTACGTACAGCCCGCGCGCGCCGCCCAGATGGGCGTCAAGATGCTCACGCTGGACGAGCTGCTCGAGGTCGCCGACTTCATCACGGTGCACCTGCCCAAGACCCCGGAGACCCTCGGTCTCATCGGCGACGAGGCCCTGCACAAGGTCAAGCCGTCCGTGCGCATCGTCAACGCCGCCCGCGGCGGGATCGTGGACGAGGCCGCGCTGTACTCCGCGCTCAAGGAGGGCCGCGTCGCCGGCGCCGGCCTCGACGTGTACGCGAAGGAGCCCTGCACCGACTCCCCGCTCTTCGAGCTCGACCAGGTCGTCTGCACCCCGCACCTCGGCGCCTCCACGGACGAGGCCCAGGAGAAGGCCGGCATCGCCGTCGCCAGGTCGGTGCGCCTCGCGCTCGCCGGCGAGCTGGTGCCGGACGCGGTCAACGTCCAGGGCGGGGTCATCGCCGAGGACGTGCGCCCCGGCCTGCCGCTCGCCGAGAAGCTCGGCCGCATCTTCACCGCCCTCGCGGGCGAGGTCGCGGTCCGCCTCGACGTCGAGGTCTGCGGCGAGATCACCCAGCACGACGTCAAGGTGCTCGAACTGTCCGCGCTCAAGGGCGTGTTCGAGGACGTCGTCGACGAGACGGTCTCCTACGTCAACGCCCCGCTGTTCGCGCAGGAGCGCGGTGTCGAGGTGCGCCTGACCACCAGCTCGGAGTCCCCGGACCACCGCAACGTGGTCACCGTCCGCGGCACCCTGTCGGACGGTCAGGAAGTCGCCGTCTCCGGCACCCTGGCGGGCCCCAAGCACCTCCAGAAGATCGTCGGCATCGGCGAGTACGACGTGGACCTCACGCTCGCCGACCACATGGTCGTCCTGCGCTACCAGGACCGCCCCGGTGTCGTCGGCACCGTCGGCCGGATCCTCGGCGAGGGCGGTCTGAACATCGCGGGCATGCAGGTCGCGCGCGCCGAGGAGCACGGCGAGGCCCTGGCCGTCCTGACCGTGGACGACACCGTCCCGGCGGGCGTGCTGGCGGAGATCTCCGAGGAGATCGGCGCCGCCTCGGCCCGCTCGGTCAACCTGGCCGGCTGAGGTCCGGCCGCCGCGCGGCGGCCGGTGGGACACGGGGAAGGGCCCGGGAGCGACTCCCGGGCCCTTCCGCGCGTCTGCTCCTCAGGGCCCCGGGGTGCCCAGCCGGGCCGCCTTCAGGGACATGTGCAGCAGGAGCCGGTCCTCGCCCTCGTCGAGGTCGAGGCCGGTGAGCTGCTCCACGCGCGAGAGCCGGTAGTAGAGGGTCTGGCGGTGGATGCCGAGGGCCGCCGCCGCCCGGCCCGCCTGCCCGGCGCAGTCGAGGAAGACCTCGGCCGTGCGGGCGAGTTCGGGGTGCGCGGGGGAGAGCAGCTCGCGGGCGGCCGGATCGTCGGCGCGGTCCGGGGGCAGGGCCGCCAGCATCCGGTACGGGCCGATGTCCGACCAGTGCGCGACCGGGCCCAGCCGGGGCTGGGCCGCCGCCGCGCGGGCCGCCGCAGCGGCCTCCGCCCAGGCGGCGCCCAGGTCGGCGAGGCCCCGGCGCGGGGTGGCGATCCCGCAGGTGCGGGCGGGGACGGGGGCCGTGCCGCCGCGGGGGCCGCCTCCGGCGCCCGTACCCGTCCCGGAGCCGGTACGGGCGCCCGTACCCGCGCCCGGGCTCCCGGGGCCGGTCGGGCGGCCGCCCGGTCCGCCGTCGCCCAGCAGGCGGGCCGCCGCCGTGGCGGCCGGGGCCGGGGCGTCCGCCGAGCGGAGCCGGACGAGGACCGCGAGGGCCTGCGGGCCCTCGGGGGACTCCGGGGACCCGGCGGGGCCGGGCCGCCACGGCGCCAGGCACACCGCCGCCGTGCCCGGCACCGACTGCGGGGGTTCCGTACGCCACGGGCCCGCGCACACCACGGTGTGCAGCCCGTCCGCGCCCTCGCCGAGGGCGGCCCGCAGGGCGGTCACCGCCATGTCCCGCTGCCAGCCGCGGCCCGCGGTCAGCACCGCCCGGAACTCCCGCGACAGGTCCGCGCCGGCCTGCGCCTCGCCGGCCATCAGGACCCCGATCCGGGCCGCGACCTCCATCGCCGCGTCCAGCTGCCCCGGCCCGGGGCCCGGCTCGCTGTCGAGCAGCCACACGTACCCCTGGACGATGCCGCGGTGGCGCACCGGCAGGCAGATCCGGCCGCGGAAGACCCCGGCGTCGGGGGCGGCCGGGATGCGGACCGGGCCCGTCGCCCGCGCGATGCCGAAGCCCTCGAACCAGCTGCGCACGGCCGCCGTGGACTGCCGGGTCATGATCGAGCGGGTGCGGACCGGGTCCAGGGCCAGTTCGCCGGACTCGCCCTCGCTGTCGTGGACCCCGAAGGCGATCAGGCGGAAGTCCCGGTTCTCCAGGGTCGCCGGGGCGCCCAGCAGGGCGGAGATCTCGTCGACCAGGTCCTGGTAATCGCCTTTCACGGCGCCATTCTCCCACCCCTTCAGACAACTGTCTGAGATCTCGGCCACGGATGCGTGACAGCTGTCGATGGCAGAGCATCGGAACGATCCTTAGGTTTCACGGTGGTTCTCCGTGTCGCGGCGGGATAAAGATGTTCCGTTCATCTCCATGACCTTTGCGACCTCTGCGGCCTTCTTCACCAGTCGTTCCGGTTTGTAGCTCTGCCACCCGTTGGAGGTGCCCCCGTGCTGGGTCCCGTGATCCTCGCCGCCTCGCGCAGCGACAAGATGCGCAAGATCGTCTCTGCTGCCCCCGTGACCAAGCCCGTGGTCGACCGGTTCATCCCCGGCGAGACGGTCGGCCAGGTCATGCCGATCGTCCGGGAGCTCACCGGCAGCGGCCTGGAGGTCACCCTCGACGTGGTGGGCGAGGACATCACCACCGTCGAGCAGTCCCACGCCGCGCGGGACGCCTACCTGGAGCTCATCGAGCACCTCGCGGAGCTGGAGCTCGGCGAGAGCGCCGAGATGTCCGTCAAGCTCTCCATGTTCGGGCAAGCGCTGGAGGGCGGCCACGAGCTCGCCCTCGCGAACGTCCGCCCCGTGGTCGAGGCCGCCGCCGCCATCGGCACCACCGTCACCCTGGACGCCGAGGACCACACCACCCTCGACTCGATGTTCGCCATCCACGAGGAGCTGCGGAAGGACTTCCCGCAGACCGGCTGCGTCATCCAGGCGTACCTCTTCCGCACCGAGGGCGACGCCCGCCGCCTGGCCGCCAACGGCAGCCGCGTGCGCATCGTCAAGGGCGCCTACAAGGAGCCCGCCTCCGTCGCGTACCAGGACAAGGCCGAGATCGACAAGGCGTACGTCCGCATCCTGAAGATCCTCATGGAGGGCCGCGGCTACCCGATGATCGGGTCCCACGACCCGCGCCTGATCGCGATCACCCAGGAGCTGGCCCGCACCGCCGGCCGCAAGCTCGACGAGTACGAGTTCCAGATGCTGTACGGCATCCGCAGCGAGGAGCACCACCGGCTCGCCGCCGAGGGCCACCGGATGCGCGTCTACACGGCGTACGGCACCGACTGGTACGGCTACTTCATGCGCCGCCTGGCCGAGAAGCCGGCGAACCTGCTCTTCTTCGTCCGATCCATGATCACCAAGAACTAGACGGCCCGGCCCAGGCCCGAGCACACCCGGCCGGCAGTACACCCCTCACCAAGGAGACCCCCCTCTCATGGACGCAGTGACCCAGGTCCCCGCCCCGGTCAACGAGCCGGTGCACTCCTACGCCCCGGGCAGCCCGGAGCGCGCGCGCCTCGAGGCCCAGCTCAAGCAGCTGGCCGAGAACCCGATCGAGCTGCCGATGACGATCGGCGGCGTGAAGCGGATGGGCGCCGGCGAGCGCTTCGACGTGGTGCAGCCCCACAACCACAAGGCCGTCATCGGCACCTACGCCAACGCCACGCAGCAGGACGCGCAGGAGGCCATCGACGCCGCCCTCGCCGCCGCCCCGGCCTGGCGGGCCTCCTCCTTCGACGACCGCGCCGCGATCATCCTGCGCGCCGCCGAGCTGCTGTCCGGCCCGTGGCGCGAGAAGCTGGCCGCCTCCACCATGCTCGGCCAGTCGAAGACCGCCCAGCAGGCCGAGATCGACACCCCGTGCGAGCTCGTCGACTTCTGGCGCTTCAACGTCCACTTCGCCCGCCAGATCCTGGCCGAGCAGCCCATGGCGAACTCCGCCGGCGTGTGGAACCGCAGCGACCACCGCCCGCTGGAGGGCTTCGTCTACGCGATCACGCCGTTCAACTTCACGGCCATCGCGGGCAACCTGCCCACCGCCCCCGCCCTGATGGGCAACGTCGTCGTCTGGAAGCCGTCCCCGACCCAGACCCACGCCGCCGTGCTGCTCATGGAGCTGCTGGAGGAGGCCGGGCTGCCCAAGGGCGTCATCAACCTGGTCACCGGCGACGGCATCGCCGTCTCCGAGGTCGCCCTGGAGCACCCGGAGCTCGCCGGCATCCACTTCACCGGCTCGACCAAGACCTTCCAGTACCTGTGGAAGACGGTCGGCAACAACATCGAGAAGTACAAGTCCTACCCGCGCCTGGTCGGCGAGACCGGCGGCAAGGACTTCGTCGTGGCGCACCCGTCCGCGGACCGCGCCATCCTGAAGACCGCCCTGACCCGCGGCTCCTTCGAGTTCCAGGGCCAGAAGTGCTCGGCCTCCTCCCGCGCCTACATCCCGGCCTCGATCTGGAACGACGGCTTCAAGGAGCAGTTCGCCGCCGAGGTCGACGGCATCACCATGGGTGACGTCACCGACCTGTCGAACTTCATCGGCGCCGTCATCGACGAGCGGTCCTTCGCCAAGAACAAGGCCGCCATCGACCGCGCCCAGGCCGACCCGACCTGCACGGTCGTCGCGGGCGGCACGTACGACGACTCGGAGGGCTACTTCGTCCGCCCGACCGTCATCGCGTGCACCGACCCGGAGAACGAGGTCTTCACGACCGAGTACTTCGGCCCGATCCTCGCCGTGTACGTCTACGAGGACGAGAAGTACGACGAGATGCTGGCCCAGATGGAGTCCGTCTCGGCGTACGCCCTGACCGGCTCCGTCATCGCGCAGGACCGCTACGCGGCCGCCGACACGATGGAGAAGCTCCGCTTCGCCGCGGGCAACTTCTACATCAACGACAAGTCGACCGGTGCCGTCGTCGGCCAGCAGCCCTTCGGCGGCGGCCGCGCCTCGGGTACGAACGACAAGGCCGGCGCCGCCTCCAACCTGCTGCGCTGGACCTCGACCCGCTCCATCAAGGAGACCCTGGTCCCGCCGACCGAGTACGGCTACCCGCACATGGGCTGACGCGCTCCGGGGCGGCCCGCACCCGCCCCGGGCCGCCCGGCCCCGCACGACCCCGCCCCCGCCCCGGTACCCCCAAGTCCGGAGCGGGGGCGGTCCCCTTTCCTGCGGGCTTCAGACCTCGACGAGCACCTGGTCCAGGGTCTTGCGCACCAGGTCCGGCACCTCGCAGTCGTCCGCGGGGTAGCCGACCGGGACCACCGCGAAGGCCTTCTCGTTCTCCGGGCGCCCCAGCACCTCCCCGAGGAAGCGCATCGGGCTCGGCGTGTGCACCAGCGCCGCCAGCCCGCTCAGGTGGAGCGCGGACAGCAGCATCCCCACCGCGATCCCGACCGACTCGTCCACGTAGTAGTGCTTGCGCTTCGTGCCGTCCGGGCCGAGCCAGTAGCGCTGCTGGAAGACCACCACCAGGGCCGGGGCGTCCGTCAGGTGGGTCTTCACCGCGTCCGTGCCCAGGGGGCGCAGGGCCGCGAGCCACTCCTCGCCGAGCCGGCCGTCGTAGGAGGTCCGCTCCTCCTCCTCGGCGGCCTCCCGGATCGCCCGCCGCACCTGCGGGTCCTTCACCAGGACGAAGGTCCAGGGCTGCTGGTGGGCCCCCGAGGGCGCGGTGGCGGCGCAGGCGATGGCGTCCCGCACCACCTGCTCGGGCACGGGGTCCGGGGAGAACTGCCGCACGGTGCGGCGCTCGTCCATCCGCGCGCGCAGCTCGGCGGCGCGGGCCAGGGACTCGGCCGCGGCGGGGCGGGCGGGGCGGTAGGCGACGGGGCGGTAGGGATCGCCGTGGGTGGGCGTCCACTGGTGGGTGCTGGTCGGCATGGGCCGAGTCTCGCGCCGCCGGTCCTGACCCGACCAGGCGCGCACCGGCCGTTTCCTGGCGCGAGGTCGCCGGATCCGCGGCCGCGGCGACCGCTGGGCGGACGGCCCCCGGCCCGCCCGCCCCCGCCCCGTCCGCCGCCGACCCGTTCGGCGGAGCACGGCGTGCCCGCGGACCGGGGGGTTCCTAGCGTGGCGGTGTGGAAGCAGCCGACGCAGCGCCGCCCGGGGCGGCTGCCGGGACCCCCCGCGCCGCGTACCTGAACCTGGCCGTGGTCACGGTCGGGTTCACGCTGACCTTCTGGGCCTGGGACCTGATCGCCCCGCTGGGCAGCGACTACCGGGACCGGCTCGGGCTGAGCTCCTTCGAGCAGTCGCTGCTGGTGGCGGTGCCGGTGATCGTCGGCTCGCTGGGCCGGGTCCCGGTCGGCGCGCTCACCGACCGCTACGGCGCCCGCCTGATGTTCCCGCTGGTCTCGGCGCTGACCGTGGTGCCCGTACTGCTGCTGGTCCCGACCAGGGACTCGTACGCGGGCACCCTGGCCGTCGGCTTCCTGCTGGGCATCGGCGGCACCACCTTCGCCATCGGAGTCCCGCTCGTGAACTCCTGGTTCCCGCCCGAGCGGCGGGGGTTCGGCCTCGGCGTGTTCGGCATGGGCATGGGCGGCGTGGCCCTGTCCGGGTACTTCACCCCGCGGATCGCCCGGCACGACGAGAACCTGCCCTTCTACGTGGTCGCCGCGGCCCTCGCGGCCTTCGCCCTGGTCGCCGTCCTGCTGATCCGCGACCGGCCGGACCGCGCCCTGCCCACCGCCCCCCTGACGGAGCGGCTCGCCGCGGCCGGGCGGCTGCGGGTCACCTGGGAGCTGTCCGCCCTCTACGCCATCGGCTTCGGCGGGATCGTCGCCTTCGGCGTGTACCTGCCGACGTACCTGAAGACCTGGTACGGGCTCTCTGCCACCGACGCCGGCACCAAGGCCGCCGGATTCGCCCTGCTCACCGTGGTCTTCCGGCCGCTGGGCGGCTGGCTGGCCGACCGGGTCCACCCCGCGGTGGTCACCTCCGCGGCCCTCGGCTCCGTCGCCGTCCTCGCCGTCGTGCAGGCCTTCGACCCGGGGCTGGACCCCGTCGGCACGGTCTGCCTGCTGTGCATCGCGGCCGGCCTGGGCACCGCCAGCGGCAGCGTGTTCACCCTGGTCTCGCAGGTCACCCCGCAGGCGCAGGTGGGCAGCGTGACCGGGATCGTGGGCGCGGTCGGCGGGCTCGGCGGCTTCGTGCCGCCGCTGGTCATGGGCGCCGTGTACAGCGCCGAGGACTCCTACTCGATCGGGTTCATGCTGCTCTCGGACCTGGCCCTGGCCGGCTGCGTGTACGCGTACGGGCGGATGCGCACGGCCGGCCGCGGGGGCCCGGCCTGATCCGATAAGGCGGCGGGTCAGATCCTGACCAGCATCTTCCCGGTGTTCTGCCCGGCCAGCATGCCGAGGAAGGCCTCCACGGTCCGGCCGAAGCCGTCGAGGACCGTGTCGTCCGAGACCACGGCTCCGCTGCGCAGGTGCGGGACGAGGAACTCCTCCAGCTCCTCCTGGAGCCCGGTGTGGTGGCGCACCAGCACCCCCTCCATGCGCAGCGACTTCTCCACCACCTCCAGCAGGTTGCGCGGCCCGGTCCCGAGTCCGCGCCCGTGGTACGAGGAGACGGCGCCCACCGCCGCGATCCGGCCGAACTCCCGCAGGTGGGCGAGGGCGCCCTCCAGGTGCTCGCCGCCCACGTTGTCGAGGTAGACGTCGATGCCGTCCGGGGCCGCCCGGCCGAGCTGCCCGGCCACCGGCCCGTCGTGGTAGTCGAAGGCCGCGTCGTAGCCCACGTGCGCGGTCAGGTGGGCGGCCTTCGCCGCGGAGCCGGTGCTGCCGACGATCCGGCGGGCCCCGAGCAGCCGGGCGATCCGCGCGGCGGCCGTGCCGACCCCGCCCGCCGCGGCCGAGACGAACAGGTCCTCGCCCGGGCGCAGGGCGGCGGTCCGGGTCAGGGCGGCGTACGCGGTCAGGCCCGTGCCGCCGAGGATCCCGAGGTGGGCGGCGAGCGGCACCCCCGCGTGCTCCCGGACCCTGCGGGCCCCCTCGGCGCCCGCCGTGACCAGGGCGTGGCTGCGCCAGCCCCGCCGGTGGAGGACGAGGTCGCCGGTGCGCAGCCCGGGGTCCGCGGAGTGCAGCACCCGGCCCAGGGCCCGGCCCTCCAGGGGCGAGTCCAGGGCGAAGCCGCCGTCGCCGCCGTCCATCATCTGCCGGTGGTACGGGTCCACGGAGAGGTAGAGGTTCTCGACGAGGGCGGTGCCGGGGGCGGGGTCGGGCACCGGAACCTCGACGGTGCGGAAGGCGTCCGCGGTGGGGAATCCGGTGGGGCGGGCGGTCAGGTGGACGGCGAGGCCGGTCTTCGTGGTCATGGCGCCGACGCTAGGAGGGAATCCGCGGGCCGGGCAGGGGGTTGGGCTCATGGCAGCATCCTGTGCATGAATCCCGCTCATAGAACGAGGTGAGAGGCCTGATGACCGATCTCGCTCCCCAGGAACTGCGGATCCTGGTGGCCGTCGCGGAGGAGGGCGGCTTCTCCGCCGCCGGGGCCGCGCTGGGCCTGACCCAGTCGGCCGTCTCGCACTCCGTGCGCACCGCCGAGGGGAAGGTCGGCGCGGTGCTCTTCGAGCGCGGCCGGCGCGGGGCCCGGCCCACCGCGGCGGGGGAGCGGGCGGTGGCGCACGCCCGGCGGATCCTGCGGCTGCTGGGCACCCTGGCGGCCGAGGCGCGCGGCGCGGGCCGGCCCGCCGCGGGGCCGCTGCGGATCGCGGCCTTCCGCAGTGCGGCCCTGCACCTGCTGCCCCCGGTGCTGGAGCGCCTCACCGCCCGGTACCCGGAGATCGAGCCGGAGGTCCGGGTGGTCCGGGAGCTGGGTGACGGTACGGCGGGGGAGGTGCGGGCGGGCCGGGCCGACCTGGGCATCGCCACCCTCGGCGGGGCCCAGGGGACCCCGGCGGGGCTGGTGGCCGGGGTGCTGCTGGAGGAGCCGTACAGCCTGGTGCACCCGGCGGGGCACCCCGATCCGCGGGGGCTGCCGCTGCTGGACTGGGACGAGAACTGCGGCGCGTACACGCGGGACTGGTGGCGGGCGCAGGACTGGATCCCGCGGGCGACGGTCAAGGCCGAGGACGACGCGATGGTGGTGACGATGGTCGAGCGGGGGCTGGGCATGGCGATCATGCCGGAGCTGTCGCTGCGCGGGGCGCCGGCCGGGGTGGCCCGTACCGACCTGGGGCCGGACCGGCCGACCCGCGCGGTGGGGTACGTCACCACCCCCGAACTGGCCGCCGCCCTGTCCGTGCAGGCCCTGGTCCGGGAGCTGCGGGCGCTGCGGGAGCGGCCCGCCGGGTGAGCCCCGTCTCAGATGCTAGGAAGTCCGACTAATTGCGGAGACAGACAGCGGAACGTGCCCTAGCGTTGTAGGAGCCGAACGACCCGCTGATCCAGCGAACGGCGGTCGAGAGCGCGCGCCCCCTCGCAGGCAACCCCTGCCGCGCCCGCCTCCCGCCCCTTCCGGCGCCTTGGAGAAACCCCTCAATGCGGCTGTGCCGCGCCGTGACCTCAAGGAGTCGACATGTCCCAGACCCCCTCCCCCCGCCGTGTCCGCCAGACCCCCCGCTCCGCCGCCGACCGCAGGAACGCCGCGGCCGCCCTGCAGCGGGCCCTCGACCGCCGCGACAACGGCGGCGAGACCGGTCACTGACCCTTCCGTTTGCGTTCCGCAGACACACCGCTGTCCGGATAATGGACGCCACGTGTCAATGAGTGGGACAGAGAGTACGGTTCCGTCATGGCGACCAGCATCAATCTCGCAGTGATCCCCGGTGACGGCATCGGCAAGGAAGTCGTGGCACAGGGCCTCAAGGTCCTCAGCGCGGTCCTGCCCCAGGACGTGAAGCTGGAGACCAAGGAGTACGACCTCGGGGCCCAGCGCTGGCACCGCACCGGAGAGACCCTCCCGGACGCGGAGCTGGAGGCCCTGCGCCACCACGACGCGATCCTGCTGGGCGCCATCGGCGACCCGTCGGTCCCGTCCGGCGTGCTGGAGCGCGGGCTGCTGCTCAAGCTCCGCTTCGCCTTCGACCACTTCATCAACCTGCGCCCGTCGAAGCTCTTCCCCAATACGGCCACCCCGCTCGCCGGCCGTCCGGAGATCGACTTCGTCGTGGTCCGCGAGGGCACCGAGGGCCCGTACACCGGCAACGGCGGCTCGCTGCGCACCGGCACCCCCGCCGAGGTGGCCACCGAGGTCAGCATCAACACCGCGTACGGCGTCGAGCGCGTGGTCCGCGACGCGTACGAGCGGGCCAACGCCCGCCCGCGCAAGAAGCTGACCCTCGTGCACAAGAACAACGTGCTCGTGTACGCCGGCCACCTGTGGAAGAACATCTTCGACCGGGTCGGCCAGGAGTACCCCGGGGTCACCACCGACTACCTGCACGTCGACGCCGCGACGATCTTCTTCGTCACCCAGCCCGAGCGCTTCGACGTCATCGTCACCGACAACCTCTTCGGCGACATCCTGACCGACCTGGCCGCGGCCGTGACCGGGGGCATCGGCCTGGCCGCCTCCGGCAACGTCAACCCGACCGGCGCCTTCCCGTCCATGTTCGAGCCCGTCCACGGCTCGGCCCCGGACATCGCGGGCACCGGCAAGGCCGACCCGACGGCGACCGTCCTGTCCGTCGCCCTCCTGCTGCGCCACCTCGGCTACGAGGCCGAGGCCGCGCGCATCGAGGAGGCCGTCTCCGCCGACCTGGCCGAGCGCGACGGCACCTTCCGGAGCACGGACCGGATCGGCGACGCACTCGCCGCGCGAGTAGCCGGCTGACCCCGGCGCGCTCCCCGTTCCACGAGAAGCCGCCGGCTCCGCCCTCCCACGGGCATCCGGCGGCTTCTCCTGTACGGCCCCCGGGTGCCACCATCTCCCCTGGGCCGCAACACCACCCCGTTTCTCCGCACGCCCGCCCCGCGCGATAATCGAACGCGGGGCCGCGGAATGCGGGGCAAGCTCGGACGTCCTGGTACGCAGTGAGCGCGGTCCACTCCACACAACCGGTGAAGGACATGCACCCATGACGACGCCCACGATCGAGCTCAAGCCCTCCTCGCACCCGCTGTCCGACGCGGAGCGCGAGGCGATCCTGGCCAGCCCCGGATTCGGCCGCCACTTCACCGACCACATGGTGACCATCAAGTGGACCGAGGGGCGCGGCTGGCACGACGCCGAGCTGGTCCCGTACGCGCCGCTCTCCATCGACCCGGCGAACATGACCCTGCACTACGCGCAGACGATCTTCGAGGGCCTGAAGGCCTACGCCCAGCCCGACGGTACGGTCGCCACCTTCCGCCCCGGGGCCAACGCCGCCCGCTTCCGGGCCTCCGCCCGCCGCATGGCGATGCCCGAGCTGCCGGACGAGCTGTTCATCGCCGCCTGCGACGCCCTCATCCAGCAGGACCGGGCCTGGGTGCCCTCGTCCGGCGAGGCCTCGCTCTACCTGCGGCCGTTCATGTTCGCCACCGAGGTCGGCCTCGGCGTGCGCCCGGCCAACGAGTTCCTGTTCATGGTGATCGCCTCCCCGGCCGGCGCCTACTTCCCCGGCGGGGTCAAGCCCGTCTCGGTGTGGCTGTCCGAGGACTACGTCCGCGCCGTCAAGGGCGGTACGGGCGCCGCGAAGACCGGCGGCAACTACGCCGCCTCCCTCGTGGCCCAGGCCGAGGCCGCCGGCCACGGCTGCGACCAGGTGGTCTGGCTCGACGCCGTCGAGCACCGCTGGGTCGAGGAGATGGGCGGCATGAACCTGTACTTCGTGTACGGCGACCGCATCGTCACCCCCGAGCTCACCGGCTCGCTGCTGCCGGGCATCACCCGCGACTCCCTCCTGACCATCGCCCGCGACCTCGGCTACACCGCCGAGGAGGGCCGGATCAGCACGGAGGACTGGAAGCGCGACACCGAGAACGGCACCCTGACCGAGGTCTTCGCCTGCGGCACCGCCGCCGTGATCACCCCCGTCGGCTCGGTGAAGTCCGCGGGCGCGAACTGGACCCAGGGCGACGGCGAGCCCGGCGAGGTCACCATGAAGCTCCGCAGGGCGCTCCTGGACCTCCAGACCGGCAACGCCGCCGACGCCCACGGCTGGATGCACCCGCTGGGCTGAGCGCGCACGCCCCCGGGGCGCGTACGACAGGGGAGGGCCCCGCCGGAATCCGGCGGGGCCCTCCCCTTCGTGCGCATCAGGCCGCGGACGGTCCGCCGTCCTGCCCGTCCCCGGGCCGGCCGTCCTTCGCCCCGTCGTCCGCGCCGTCCTTGCGCTCGTCCTTCGCGCGGGAGGACGAGCCGTGCTCCGAGGCCGCGGCCACCGCGACGTCCCCGACGGCGTAGGCCAGGCCGGCCACCCCCTTGGCGACCTTGACCGCCACCTTGCCGACCACTTCCACGAGCTCTTCCACGGCGTTCCCCTCGCTCGGCGCCTCGTGCGCCGTCGTGCTAGTCCGCTGCGGCGACCGCCGCCGCGGCCCGGACCGCTTCGGTCCGGGAGGTCAGCGCCAGGTACACCAGCCCGCCCGACAGCCCCGACAGGACGAAGCTGAGGTCCACCCCGCCGGTCAGGGCCAGCAGGGGGCCCTCGTACAGCGGTGTGGACACGGCGGCCAGGCCCACGGCCGCGCCCAGCGCCCAGGACGCCGTGGCGCGGACGTTCCACCCGGCGCTGTACCAGTAGACGCCGCCGCGGGCCCGGCGGTTGAACACCTGGAGCGCCTCCTCGTCGTACCGCCCGCCGCAGCGCGCGTACCCGACCAGGGTGATCACCGCCCAGGGGGTGCCGACGGCCGTGAGCAGCAGGACGAAGGAGGTCATGGCCGACTGGGCGTCCCAGGCGAAGGAGCCGAGGAAGACGAAGGCGGTGGCGGCGGCCGCGGCGATCACGGTGGCCCGGGTGCGGGTGGCCCGCGGCAGGATCGCGTCGAGGTCGAGGCCCATGGAGTAGAGCATCAGGCCCGCGTTGCCGACGGAGCCGGCGGTGGCGGCGGCCAGCAGCGGCAGCAGGTACCAGCCGGGGGAGGCGGCGACCAGCGGGCCCGCGTAGTCCAGTGAGGCCCGGGCGGCCAGCGCGGTGTACGTGCCGAAGAGCTGGGGGACGAGCAGGCCCGCGAGCAGGCCGAGGAAGGTGGTCCAGTACACCGAGCGGGGGCTGTGGCGGCGCGGGGAGACGTAGCGGGTGTAGTCGCCGAGCAGGGTGATGAAGGCGATCGGGCCGCTCAGCCCGGCGGCCACGGCGGCCAGGACCCAGGTCGGCCAGAAGGAGCCGAGCAGGTACGGGGTGTCCGGCGGGGCGGCGGTGGTGAAGTCGCCCGCGTACGCGAACACGCCCGCCGCGAGCAGGACCGCCATGACCACGGCGAGCACCTTGCTCATCCGCAGCAGCAGCCGGTAGCCGTACACCGCCGCGCCCACGGTGCACACGGCCAGGACGGCGTACATCGCGGCCCGGAGGCCGCCGCTGTCCGGCAGGCCCGTCAGCCGGGACAGGACCCCGGCCATCACGTCCCCGCCGATCCACAGGGTCAGGGCGGTGTAGCCGAGGGACAGGAGCAGGCCGACGACCGAGCCGACGAGCCGGCCCCGGACGCCGAACTGGGCCCCGCTGGAGGTGGAGAGGTTCGTGGCCGTGCGCAGGGAGACGAGGGCCAGCGGCGCGGTGAACGCGATTCCGACGAGGGTTCCCGCCACGATCGCGGTGACCGAGGGCCACAGGCCGAGTCCGAACGACGGGGGCAGCCAGCCGAAGACGATCACGCCCAGGCAGAGGTTGGACCCGAGGAGGATCGCGGCCAGGTCGCGGGGACCGCTGGTGCGCTCCTCCTCCGGGATGGTGTCGACACCGCGCTGCTCTATGGGCATGGGGACTCCCTGGGGACGGGGGTGAGGGGCGGGGAGAGTTTGAGCGACATTCAATGTGGCCTAGACCCGCCACCCCGGTCAATGGTTCCCCGCAAGGAAACAAAGAGTTAGAGTGATGCTCTAACAAGCCGAACGGAAGAGTGGCGGATCCTCGCGCGGCCGGCCCCCGAAAACGCCGCCGACCCCCGCCCCCACCTGCGCTAAGGACCCCCGCCATGAGCACCAGCACCCCCGCCGCCGACGGATTCCGGATGCCCCCCGAGTGGGCCCCCCACGAGCGGACCTGGATGGCCTGGCCCAGCCCCAACCCCACCTTCACCGACGCGCAGGAGCTCGCCGGGGCCCGCGCGGCCTGGGGGGCCGTGGCCCGCGCGGTGCGCACCTTCGAGCCGGTCACCCTGGTCGTCGCCCCCGGCGACGCCGCGGAGGCCCGGGAGATCGCCGGAGCCGGGGAGGGCCACCCCCTGACCGTGGTCGAGCGCGAGCTCGACGACGCCTGGATGCGCGATATCGGCCCGACCTTCGTCACCGACGGCCGGGGCGCGCTCGCCGCCGTCGACTGGACCTTCAACGGCTGGGGCGCCCAGGAGTGGGCCCGCTGGGACAACGACTCCAAGATCGCCCGGCACGTCTCCGACCTCGCCGGCACCCGCACGTACAGCACCGCGCTCGTCAACGAGGGCGGCGCGATCCACGTGGACGGCGAGGGCACCGTGCTGCTCACCGACACCGTGCAGCTCGGCGAGGGCCGCAACCCCGGCTGGACCCGCGAGCAGGTCGAGGCCGAGGTCCACGCCCACCTCGGCACCACCAAGGCGATCTGGCTGCCGTACGGCCTCGCCGGCGACTACGGCACCTACGGCACGCAGGGCCACGTGGACATCGTCGCGGCCTTCGCCCGCCCCGGCGTGGTGATGGTCCACACCCAGCCCGACCCGGCCCACCCGGACCACGAGCGCTGCAAGCTCATCGCCGCCCTCCTGCGCGCCGCCACCGACGCGCAGGGCCGGCAGCTGGAGGTCGTGGAGGTCCCGGCGCCCACCGTGCTCGAAGAGGACGGCGAGTGGGTGGACTACTCCTACATCAACCACTACCTGTGCAACGGCGGGGTCGTGCTCTGCTCCTTCGACGACCCCCGCGACGAGGAGGCCGCCGAGATCTTCCGCGGGCTCTTCCCGGACCGCACGGTCACCCTGGTCGACGCACGTACGATCTTTGCCGGGGGTGGCGGCATCCACTGCATCACCCAGCAGCAGCCGAAGGTCTGACACGGGCCTTCGCGACACCGCGAGGAGAGGCCATGACGGCAGGGGCACGGGCGCGCAGGAACGCACCCCCGCGCGAGGACGTGCTCGCCGCCGCCATGGCCACCATCGCCGAGCGCGGCCTGGACGGGCTCACCATGGCCGGCCTGGGCCGCGAGGTCGGCATGAGCAGCGGCCACCTCCTCTACTACTTCCGCAGCAAGGACGAGCTCCTGCTGCAGACCCTGGAGTGGAGCGAGGGCCGGCTCGGCGCCGAGCGCGGCGCCCTGCTCTCCCGCCGGGCCCCGGTGCGCGAGCGGCTGGAGGCGTACGTCGACCTCTACGTGCCCGACGGCCCCCGCGACCCGCACTGGACCCTGTGGCTGGAGGTCTGGAACCGCTCGCAGAACGCCGGGCCCGAGGAGCGCGACCGCCAGTCCGCCATCGAGGGCGCCTGGCACCGCGACCTGGTCGCCCTGCTCGCCGAGGGCATCTCCCGCGGAGAGCTGCGGCCGGTGGACGCCGACCGCTCCGCCACCCGGATACGGGCCCTGCTGGACGGGTTCAGCATCCAGCTCGCCGTCGGCCTGCCCGGTACCGACCGGGCCGCGATCCTCGGCCACGCCAGGGAGTTCCTCGCCGAGTCCCTGGCCTGATCCGCGATACGCCCGGACCGCATCGTGAGACGGCTCCTGCCCGCCGCAGGGGGTGTGGCAGACTGCGGACCGTGCATGTTTCCGTGATGATTATGGGAAGCAGCGCGCCGGTCCGCAGTGGCCGCTGAACCGTGGACGACCCCCGCGGGCGGCGGCCACCGTGCCCCAGACCCGCGCGCAGACCTCTCGCACCCGCGAGGGGTTTTTTCGTTTCCCGGCCCACTCCAGCCGGGCGCCGGATGCGCGCGATGATGAGGGCAGGTGGATCCCGGGCACCCGGAGCCACTCATCCGACAGGAGTCAGATCAGCATGACGACAGAGGTCATCGACGACAGCTTCCATGTCTTCGACACCACGCTGCGCGACGGCGCCCAGCGCGAAGGCATCAACCTCACGGTCGCGGACAAGCTGACGATCGCCCGTCACCTGGACGACTTCGGGGTCGGCTTCATCGAGGGCGGCTGGCCCGGCGCCAACCCCCGCGACACCGAGTTCTTCGCCCGCGCCCGCACCGAGATCCAGTTCAAGCACGCCCAGCTGGTCGCCTTCGGAGCCACCCGCCGGGCCGGCGGCACCGCCGCCGAGGACCCGCAGGTCAAGGCCCTCCTCGACTCCGGCGCCCCGGTGATCACCCTGGTCGCCAAATCCCACGACCGGCACGTGGAACTCGCCCTGCGCACCACCCTCGAAGAGAACCTGGAGATGGTCCGGGACACCGTCTCCCACCTCGTCGCCCAGGGCCGCCGGGTCTTCGTGGACTGCGAGCACTTCTTCGACGGCTACCGCGCCGACTCGGAGTACGCCAAGTCCGTGGTCCGCACCGCCCACGAGGCCGGCGCCGACGTGGTCATCCTCTGCGACACCAACGGCGGCATGCTCCCCGCCCAGATCTCCGCCGTGGTCGCCACCGTCCTCGCCGACACCGGGGCCCGCCTCGGCATCCACGCCCAGGACGACACCGGCTGCGCGGTCGCCAACACCCTCGCCGCCGTGGACGCCGGGGCCACCCACGTCCAGTGCACCGCCAACGGCTACGGCGAGCGGGTCGGCAACGCCAACCTCTTCCCCGTCGTCGCCGCCCTGGAGATCAAGTACGGCCGCAAGGTGCTCCCCGCCGGGGCCCTCGCCGAGATGACCCGCATCTCCCACGCCATCGCCGAGGTCGTCAACCTCACCCCCTCCACCCACCAGCCGTACGTCGGCGTCTCCGCCTTCGCCCACAAGGCCGGACTCCACGCCTCCGCCATCAAGGTCGACCCCGACCTGTACCAGCACATCGACCCCGAGCGGGTCGGCAACACCATGCGGATGCTCGTCTCCGACATGGCCGGGCGCGCCTCCATCGAGCTCAAGGGCAAGGAGCTCGGCGTGGACCTCGGCGGGGACCGCGCCCTGGTCTCCCGGGTGGTCGAGCGGGTGAAGGAGCGCGAGCTCAAGGGCTACACGTACGAGGCCGCGGACGCCTCCTTCGAACTGCTGCTGCGCGCCGAGGTCGACGGCCGCGCCCGCCGCCACTTCCGCACCGAGTCCTGGCGCTCCATCGCCGAGACCCGCCCCGACGGCACCCACGCCAACGAGGCCACGGTCAAGCTCTGGGTCAAGGGGGAGCGGATCGTCGCCACCGCCGAGGGCATCGGCCCCGTCAACGCCCTCGACCGGGCCCTGCGCACCGCCCTCGACCGCTTCTACCCGCAGCTCGCCAAGTTCGAGCTGGTGGACTACCGGGTCCGCATCCTGGAGGGCACGCACGGCACGGAGTCCACGACCCGCGTCCTGGTCTCCACCAGCGACGGCAACCGCGAATGGGCCACCGTCGGCGTGGCCACCAACGTGATCGCGGCCTCCTGGGAGGCCCTCGTGGACGCCTTCACGTACGGGCTGCTGCACGCGGGGGTCCAGCCCACCGAGTAGCGGGCGGACCGCCACCGGGCCCGGGGCGGTCCCCGCCGTACCCGCCCCACCGCCCAGCCCTTATGTCCGACTTACACAGGAATTACATCGTTCGGGTAATTTCTAAGCATGAGGACCAGGCTGATATCCGTACTGTCCGGTCTGCTGCTGGCCCTGTCGGCCGCCGCCCTCGGGGCGGCGCCGCAGGCGCAGGCGGCCACCGGACCCGCCGCCGTGGCCGAGGCCCTCAAGATGGGCCCGGTCTACGTGGACCCGCGCGCCGCCGCGCAGCTGCCCCCGGCGCAGGCCGAGGCCCTCGCGGAGAAGATCCGGGCCGCGGACCGGCCGGTGTTCGTCGCCGTGCTGCCCGAGGGCTCCGAGTTCCCGGCGGCGAGCGTGCTGCGCACCGTACGCGCCGAGACCGGGATCACCGGCCTCTACGCCATCCGGCTCGGCGAGGGCTTCAACGCCGGCGCCGACCGGGCCGTCATGCCCGCCGACGCCGTCCGCAACCTCACCGACGCCGTCAAGGCGGGCGGGCCCGTGGACGCCGGGACACAGCTGGACAACTTCGTCGACCAGGCGCTGGCACAGGCCCGGGGCCGCGCCCCGGCCTCCTGGGACACCGGCGGCGCGGGCGGCGGCGGGGTGCCCGTGGGCGGACTGGTGGCGATCGGCGCCCTCCTGGCGCTGGGCGGCGGCGGGGCGTACGCGCTGACGCGCCGCAGCCGCCGCCGCAGGGAGGAGGCCGAGCGGGCGGCCGTCGAGAAGCTGCGCGTGGTCGTCGACGAGGACATCACGGCCTTCGGCGAGGAGCTGGAGCGCCTGGACTTCCACCCGGCCGAGGCGGGTGCCGACGAGGCGATGCGGGCCGACTACGAGCACGCGCTGGACGCGTACGAGAAGGCCAAGCAGATCATGGCCGGGGTGCGGCGCCCGGACGAGGTCCGGGGGGTGACGCAGGCGCTGGAGGACGGCCGCTTCTCGCTGGCGGTCCTGGCCGCCCGGCGCGGGGGGCGGGCCCTGCCCGAGCGGCGCCCGCCCTGCTTCTTCGACCCGCGGCACGGCCCCAGCACGCAGGACGCGGACTGGGCCCCGGCCGGCGGGAGCGCGCGGCGGGTGCCGGTGTGCGCGGCGGACGCGGTGCGGCTGGCGGAGGGCGGGGACCCGGTGGTCCGCACGGTCGACACCGAGCGCGGCCCGCGCCCGTACTACGACGCAGGGCCCGCGTACGGGCCCTGGGCGGGCGGCTACTTCGGCGGCGGCATCCTGCCCGGCCTGCTGGTGGGCACGATGCTCGGCTCGGTGATGGCCGGGCCGGCGTACGCGGCGGACTACGGCGGCGGGTACGAGGGCGGGGACTTCTCCGGCGCCGACTTCGACTCCTCCGGATTCGGGGGAGGGGACTCCGGGGGCTTCGGCGGCGGGGACTTCGGGGGCGGCGGCGGCTTCGACGGCGGGGGCGGCTTCTGATCCTGCGCCGCCGCCCCCGTCCGGGCCGTCACCGGCCGCTCACTTGCGGATGGCGGAGATGTCGAAGGTCAGCTTCACCTTGTCGCTGACCATCACGCCGCCGGCCTCCAGGGCGGCGTTCCAGGTCAGGCCCCAGTCGGAGCGCAGGATCTGGGTGCTGCCCTCGAAGCCCACGCGCTCGTTGCCGTAGACGTCGGTCGCGGAGCCGTTGAACTCCAGGTCGATGGAGAGCGGGCGCGTGACGTCCTTGATGGTCAGGTCGCCGGTGATGCGGTAGGTGTCCTCGGAGATCCGGGCCGCGGCGGTGGAGCGGAAGCTCATCAGCGGGAAGGCGGCGGCGTCGAAGAAGTCCTCGCCGCGCAGGTGGCCGTCGCGGTCGCCGATCCCGGTGTCCACGGACTCGGTGCGGATGTCGATGACGGCGGTGGAGCGGGCCGGGTCGGAGCCGTCGAGGTGCAGGGCGCCCTCGTAGGAGTCGAAGGAGCCGCGGACGTTGGTGACCATGGCGTGCCGGACCGTGAAGCCGATGCTGCTGTGGGCCGGGTCGATGGTGTAGTCGCCGGTCAGGGCGGCGAGGGCGGGGTCGGCTTCGAGGGTGGCGACCGAGGCGCCGGCGGCGGGGGCCGCCTCGAAGGCGGTGGTGGCGGTCTCGCGGGTGCGGCGGCCGAAGATTCCCATGACGTCCTCCAGTGGAAGTTCAACATTCAACGATGTGGTGACGAGAACGACTGTAGACCCATGTTGTTCGGATTTCAACTTCTTCACTCGTTCGGTGGAGTTTTGTAGGACACGCACAAAGGACCCAGGCCCCAACTGGTGAGTCACTTGCCCGCCCCGGCCGTTCTGTCCGGGCCGCACAGCGGATGGGGCCGGAGACTGTGCGGATTCGACGGAGGGTTTTGCTTGGGGGTCTTCGTAAGGTCGGTACATGACCGTTGTGGACGAGACCCCCGGCGAGCCGACGGACGCTCGCGGCCGTGTGGCCGAGCTGCTGGACCTGCGCGAGCAGGCCCGGCGCGGACCCAGCGAGCGCGCCACCGAGGCGCAGCACGCCAAGGGCAAGCTCACCGCCCGCGAGCGCATCGAGCTGCTGCTCGACGCCGGCTCCTTCCGCGAGGTCGAGCAGCTGCGCCGGCACCGCGCCACCGGCTTCGGTCTGGAGTCCCGCAAGCCCTACACCGACGGTGTCATCACGGGCTGGGGCACGGTCGAGGGCCGCACGGTCTTCGTCTACGCGCACGACTTCCGCATCTTCGGCGGCGCGCTGGGCGAGGCCCACGCCCAGAAGATCCACAAGATCATGGACATGGCCATCGCGGCCGGTGCCCCTCTGGTCTCCCTCAACGACGGCGCGGGCGCCCGCATCCAGGAGGGCGTCTCCGCCCTCGCCGGCTACGGCGGCATCTTCCAGCGCAACACCCGGGCCTCCGGGGTCATCCCCCAGATCTCCGTCATGCTCGGCCCCTGCGCCGGCGGCGCGGCCTACTCCCCGGCCCTGACCGACTTCGTGTTCATGGTCCGCGAGACCTCGCAGATGTTCATCACCGGCCCGGACGTGGTCCGCGCGGTGACCGGCGAGGAGATCACCCAGAACGGCCTCGGCGGCGCGGACGTCCACGCCGAGACCTCCGGCGTCGCGCACTTCGCCTACGACGACGAGGAGACCTGTATCGCCGAGGTGCGGTACCTGATCTCCATGCTCCCGTCCAACAACCGGGAGAACCCGCCGGTCCACGCCACCGACGACCCCGCCGACCGGCGCGGCGACGCCCTCCTGGACCTGGTCCCGGCCGACGGCAACCGCCCGTACGACATGCACAAGGTCATCGAGGAGCTCGTCGACGACGGCGACGTCCTGGAGATCCACGAGCGCTGGGCGCGCAACATCATCTGCGCCCTCGCCCGCATGGACGGCCAGGTCGTCGGCATCGTCGCCAACCAGCCGCAGTCGCTGGCCGGCGTCCTCGACATCGAGGCCTCCGAGAAGGCCGCGCGCTTCGTCCAGATGTGCGACGCCTTCAACATCCCGATCATCACGCTGCTGGACGTCCCCGGCTTCCTGCCGGGCGTCGACCAGGAGCACGGCGGCATCATCCGCCACGGGGCCAAGCTCCTGTACGCCTACTGCAACGCCACCGTCCCGCGGATCTCCCTGATCCTGCGCAAGGCCTACGGCGGCGCCTACATCGTCATGGACTCCCAGTCCATCGGCGCCGACCTCACCTTCGCCTGGCCGACCAACGAGATCGCGGTCATGGGGGCCGAGGGCGCCGCCAACGTCATCTTCCGCAAGCAGATCGCCGAGGCCGAGGACCCCGAGGCCATGCGCACCCGCATGGTCAAGGAGTACAAGGCCGAGCTCATGCACCCGTACTACGCCGCCGAGCGCGGCCTGGTCGACGACGTGATCGACCCCGCAGAGACCCGCGCGGTGCTCATCAGCTCCCTCGCGATGCTCCGCAACAAGCACGCAGACCTCCCGTCCCGCAAGCACGGCAACCCGCCGCAGTAAGGAGACCCGCCACCACATGAGCACTCCCGCTGACGCCCTGCTCCGCGTAGAGAAGGGCCATGCCGAGCCCGAGGAACTGGCCGCGATCACCGCGATCCTGCTGGCCCGCGCCGCCGGCTCCCCCGAGCCCGCCCCGCACACCGCCCGCCGCTCCACCGCCGGCTGGCGCCGCCTGGAGCGCACCCCGGGCTTCCGGGCCCCGCACAGCTGGCAGGGCTGAGCCCGTACGCAGCCCGGCCCGCCGAGAGGCCCCGTACCCGCAAGGGTCCGGGGCCTCGGCCGTGCCGCGGGACCGCACACACACCCGCGGCATGCCGAAGGCCCCCGCAACTCCGAGGAGTTGCGGGGGCCTTCGGCGTACGGGCGACCGGACCGCTGGGCCGGGCGGCTCCTACCGGAGCCGTGCCATGAGTGCGTGTTCGACGAGGGTGATGAGGGCGCTCTTGGCGTCGGCGCGGTGGCGGGCGTCGGTGGTGATGATGGGGGCGTCGGG